>CAYPMQ010000094.1:0-10857 GCA_964411625.1 uncultured Ignavibacteriaceae bacterium | reverse complement strand
TTTATAATGAATAATTATGTTATCCGACTTCTATTAATCTTTGCAGGGTGATATTTCTGCAACAAAATATTAGTAAAGTGATAATTTCATGAATAAAATTCCATTATTCTGACAATCCTGCCTCATTTATCCTCAAATAACATTTTTTTCATGATTATTATAATCTTGTTTATTTCTCAGGTGATTCAAGCTCAGGCAAATGATAACTGTCTTGCCAGCAAAAATGATAAATCACAGGAAACGGAAATAATCGGGAAAGAAGTATTGCGTTTGTTGAAGAAAAAATCCTGATGGAGTCTCCGCATAAAAAACTGCAGAGTGTTTCGTGCCATATCGGATTTAATCCTGAGAAGATGCCCAACAAAGAAAATATTAAGCCAATAAATTGTACTACATGTCATAAGGATGTAAGAATCGAACATCTGTTCCATGTGCATATGATGCGAGCCGGTGAAAATGATCCGGAGCTTGCTGAATCACGGGAAAAAGATATCAAAAATGCCATGAATGTTGTCAGGCAGGTTTACTCTGTTAATTACTTCCCTGAAATGAAGGTGAGCCGGAGGCATTATCCAAACAATCCGGGACACTTAAATTATAACGGCTGTTACCGTTGCCATGACGGTAAACACGCTTGCCGATCTGATCCATAATGCTAGTTTTAACCTCCTGTTACCGCTGCCATGACGGTAAACACGCCGGCAATACAGGTAAAAAAATTACCAATGACTGCTATAGCGGTCATATACTCCTTGCTCAGAAGATTCCCGGCAAAACCGAACAAATATCACTTTCAGGATCAAAGTTTCAGCACCCCGGAGGAATAAACATCTCACTTGATACCCAGAAATGCCGTGACAGCCATGGGGTACCTTACAAAGTTATAGAAGAAGAATAGAATTAAGGGGCAGAATTCTTTCTGCCTCCTTGAATCATACCTGCCATAATTGAAACATTCCTGCACATTATTCAGTTAAACTGGTATGGTAATATCATGGCAGGAGAGTTATCCGCTTAATAACTGTCTTCTTTGAATAAATTTTACTATCTTAATTCTGCATTTCTATAAACTTTCTTTTGGAGAAATAATGGAAGACCTGGTAGCCAGTTTTTCGATATTTATTATAGTCGGTTTCATACTATTCTTTTTTATCCTGATATATTTTGTACCCATCGGATTGTGGATCTCCGCAATATCATCCGGTGTGAAAGTAAAAATATTCCGTGATCTGGTAGGTATGCGTCTGAGAAAAGTACCACCCCATGTAATTGTAAGAAGCATTATCACGGCAACAAAAGCAGGCATTCTTGTTGAAATACCTAAACTTGAAGCTCACTACCTTGCCGGAGGTAATGTTGAAAAAGTTGTAAATGCCCTGGTCTCGGCTGATAAAGCAAAGCTCGACCTTTCTTTTGAACGTGCTACGGCAATTGATCTTGCCGGACGTGACGTTCTCGAAGCAGTAAAAATGTCAGTAAACCCAAAAGTAATTGAAACTCCTCTTGTTGCCGCAATGGCAAAAGACGGCATTCAGCTTAAAGCCGTTGCAAGAGTTACCGTCAGAGCAAATATTGAAAGACTCGTGGGCGGTGCCGGTGAGGTTACAATTCTTGCAAGAGTTGGTGAGGGTATTGTATCAACCATCGGTTCTTCCGAAAGCCACAAGGAAGTTCTCGAAAATCCTGATAAAATTTCGAAAGTCGTTTTAAGCAAAGGTCTTGATGCCGGAACCGCATTCGAGATCCTTTCAATTGATATTGCTGACGTGGATGTAGGAGCAAATATAGGTGCAAAACTTATGGCGGATCAGGCACAGGCAGATCTTCAGATTGCCCGTGCGAGAGCTGAAGAGAGAAGAGCTGCTGCCGTTGCGGTTGAACAGGAAATGACCGCAGAAGTCGTCAGGCAACGCGCAAAACTTATCGAAGCAGAGACTGAAATTCCTAAATCGATTGCTGAGGCATTCAGAAAAGGAAATCTTGGCATCATGGACTATTACCAGCTTAAGAATATTCAGGCTGATACTCAGATGAGAGAAACAATCGCAAAACCAGACGATAAACGGAACCCAAATGGATAGCGATCTTTTAGAACTGATAATATTCGGTGCCGTAATTCTTTTTTCGGTGCTCAGTTCTTTATTCAAGAAGAAACAGCCGGATAATGACCGGACAGGTCCTTTTCCCGGGAATCAGAATCAGTGGCCTCCTCAGCAGGAGTCACAATCTCCGGGGCAGGCTTCATCCAATGATATCCTGAGGGAGATTGAGAATTTATTCAAGCAGGGTGAATCTCAGTCAAAAGGGTATGAATCATCCCAGGGATATGAATCCCGCTCATATGATGAAACTACCGGCTCAATGGATACTGAAGAACCGGAATATGAAGGTTCCACAAAGAACTATCAGAAATCGAATTATCAGAAATCGAATTACCGGGAAGGCCGATACAGTGATTTTTCTTACAAAGATGCTGGTTATAAAGACCAGCATTTTGAAGATTTTGAAACCACTGTGAAAAAGTCTTCTTATGAACTTTCTCAGGAAGACCTCGCCGAGATTGAAAGGCAGAAAGAACTTGCCGGGAAATACACCAATTCTGAAACTGAATCTGTTAATGCCCCATATGAGGCACCTCCCACCTCAACAACAGCAGGAGGTTCAAACCAGAGAGTTAAGGATCTTGTCAGTAAGATTAAAGACGGTAAATCAATGCGTGAGGCTGTTATTTTTGCCGAAATAATTAACAGACCAAAATTCGGACGGAGGCAGCGCTGGACCTAAGTAATTTTAAGAAAGTAACTCATGTTCAGCATAAGTCGATAAGACCGTCATTAAGGGAAGAAGATTTCAGTATAAACTATATGTCTGAGCTTAATCAGGCACAGTTTGAGGCTGTTTCTTCTATTGAGGGTCCGTATCTTATAATTGCAGGTGCGGGTTCCGGAAAGACCCGCACCCTGGTTTATCGGGTTGCACGCCTCGTTGAATCAGGTTATGAACCATCCTCTATTCTCCTGCTTACATTTACACGAAAAGCTGCACGCGAGATGATGTCACGTGCGGAGCTTCTTCTTGATAAACGATGCTCCAAAATACAGGGAGGCACATTCCATTCTTTTGCAAATATAATTCTGAGAAAATATGCAAAAGCTGCCGGATTGGGGCCTAACTTCACAATTCTTGATCAGTCGGATAGTGAGGATGTGGTAAATCTCCTCCGAACAGGTTTAAAACTCGGTTCAGAATCAAAGCGTTTTCCTAAAAAAGAAACACTCTTCAAAATTTACAGTCTGGCGGTAAACACCGGAAAGGAAATACCCGATATTGTGGGTAATGAATACCCTCAGTTTATTAATGATCTGGAAACAATCATTTTTCTTCGGGATAATTATACAGAATATAAAAGGCAGAATAACCTGCTTGATTATGACGATCTGATAGTTAAGCTTCGTGATTTTCTGTTTGATCTCTCCCCTGCTGCAAAAAATCTTCTGAATACGATCAACTTTGTGATGGTTGATGAATATCAGGATACAAATAAACTGCAGGCTCAGGTTGTGGCTGCACTGACCCAGCTAAGAGATAATATTATGGTAGTTGGTGACGATCAGCAGTCCATTTATTCGTTCAGGGGTGCTGATTACAAAAATATTTTACAATTCCCCGAGCAGTTTCCAGGCACAAAGATTATTAAGCTCGAAGAAAATTACAGAAGTACTCAGTTAATCCTGAATTTTGCAAACCGCATTCAGAAAGCTGCCATTTATAAATTCGACAAATATCTTTATACTGAAAACGTTGCAGGCGATATACCAATTATAGTGGCGGCAAACAACGATAATATGCAATCACAATTCATAGTAAATAAGATACTTGAACTGCGTGAAGAAGGTGTGCCGCTTGAAGAGATGGCAGTGTTATTCAGATCATCCTATTTCTCATTTGATCTTGAAATAGAGCTTGCCAAGGCTAACATACCTTATGTTAAAGTGGGCGGAATAAAGTTTATTGAATCAGCACATATAAAAGATCTGCTGGCATTTCTCCGAGTTGCACTGAATCCTACTGACGTTGTCAGTCTTTACAGAATTCTTTTGCTCCATGGCGGCATTGGACCAAAATCTGCCCAGAAGATGATTGATGAAGTAACCGCAGGTAAATTTGATCTCTCAAAATCAGAGATGATTAACGGCGAGACAACTTTATATAAAAAGCTGCCCGAACTTTATGAAATCCTTTACAGACTGCACAATAAAAAGGAAACCCCGGTTGAAAAAGCACAGACAGCTCTGGAGTATTACCTGCCTCTCTTCTTTGAGAATTACGATGATTACAACAAGCGGAGAAAAGACCTGGATGTGTTTATAAATATCTGTCAGAAATACGATACTCTGGAAGAGTTCCTTACGGATATTGCCATTGAACCCCCTGTGGATGCGGTTCAGGATGTTGAAGATGAATCTGAGCAGGATGAGTATCTCACACTTTCAACCATTCATTCGGCTAAAGGTCTTGAGTGGCATACGGTATTTATCATTAATGTTATTGACGGATTCTTCCCTTCAGTCAGGGCTTTTGAATCAATAGAGACTATTGAAGAGGAGCGGACGTTAATGTATGTTGCAGTGACCCGGGCAAAACGTAATCTGTTTATAACTTACCCCATGAGGATCTTTTCACGTGAAGAAGGTATGACTATATCAAAACTCTCAAGATTCCTCAGCAATATCACCACAGATCACGCCGAAGGCTGGCTTTACGAATAAAAAAAGCCGGTCGGTTTTTATTTCCGGCCGGCTTTCAAGTATCTTTTCAGCAGAATTACTTTTATACCTGCTTACTTTTCCTCATTGTTCTCTTCGTTTTCTTTTTCTTTAAGTTCTTTCAGATAAAGCGGGTGTTCAGCTTCCATGAGATGTTCTGACATCTTACCGTCAAGGAATGCAGTATTCAGAGGATAAACTTCAGGGTTGAATATCACATAATAAGAATGCCATACAACTATTGCAAGACTTGCCAGCCAGGCTTCATAGAAATGAACCAGAGTTGAAAAATCGAGCAGTATTTTAGGAGTGTTTGCCAGGAAATAATTATTGAACATCAGGAATAAGCCTGTAAGTGACATAACCACGGTTCCCCAGATCAGCGCCCAGTATTCAGCTTTTTCCATATAACTGAATCGGTGGAACTGAGGTTTTTCCTTGCTGATTCCAAGAAGATATTTAATATTGATCCATGCATCAAATATATCCTGTTTTACAGGTAAAAAATCCTTAAATAATTGTCTTCCCGGTTTTGTGAAAGCAAGATAATACATGTGATAACCGGATGCGATAATCATCAGCACGCCAAGAACTCTGTGCGATATGCCTCTTAGCTCAAACGCTTTATCGCCCATTACGCTTCTTATAGCGTCCACCCAGAATGCATCAGGATAGACCAGACCAAAACCGCTTATTACCAGTCCGATAAAGGTAGTAAGAAGGGCAAAATGCTGAATTCTCTCATTAAAGCTCATTCTTACATAATACTTGCCTTCTTTCTTAAGATGCTTAATCTCTTCTTTATGCTCTTTCTTCTCTTTAAGCTTCCGGTAAAGATCAAGCAGATTATGAATAAGCATACCTCCGATGATAACAACCACAAGCCAGAAGTAAATTTTATCGGTCCAGTAAAGAAGTGCTGACTGTTCCTTACTGAATGTTAAATGAACTTCTGTAAACTGGCTTTCAATAGATGCTCCGGGGTGACATCTGCCGCACGTTTCAGAAAGATTGTCTTTGTGGATTGATGAAAGCGGATCGGAACTGGGTCTTACATTATGGTAATTGTGGCAGCTTGCACAGTTAGCTGCATACTTTGATCCGCCCCTTACGGCAAGACCGTGATAACTTTCGTAATATGAATCAGTTTTATTGGTCGGGAGTCCGTACTTCTCGGCCATTTCAACATTTGAATGACAGTCACTGCAGAGTTTGGCTATATACTGATTTTTTTCAATTTTACTTTTTCTGGATATTGCGGCATTCTGATGATCACCGTGGCAGTCTGTACAGGTCGGTGAATCTTTTACACCTTTCATCAGACCAATCTGATGGATACTTCCTTTATACTGCCCCCTCTCGGATAAATGACAGCTTGAGTTTTTACCGCAGGTTGCAGCAATATTATTTTTATTTATTGCCGAATTAGGATCACTTGCTTTAAGCATAAGGTGACCGGTATGGCAATCAGAACAGGTCGGGGCTTTATCATTCCCTTTTTTAAGGGCACGGTAATGAACCGAAGTCTCGTAATAAAGAATCTCCTCTTTGGATTTACCTGCAAGCTTCAGAACTTCCTTGTTTTTAGCGTGGCAGTTCTGGCATATATCTTTCATTTTCAGTTTGGAGTAGGCTTTACCCTTTACTGCCGAGATATTGTGCTCACCGTGGCAGTCGGTACATACAGGAGCGAGATTACTACCAGAAGCAAAAGATTTTCCGTGTGCCGAATTATTGAAGTCTTTCAGAGCTTCTTCGTGACATTTTCCGCAGGTCAGAGGAATATTTTCACGTTTTACCTTGTTAGTAGCGGCGTCTATGCCTTCAATAAGGTGGTTTCCGTGACATTCGGCGCATGTTGCGGCTTCAGTTCCGTTTTTACCCGAAATACCATGAACGCTTGTTTCATAGGTTTTAATAAAATCTGTAAGTGTTTTCTTCTGATGTGTTACTATGGAGGGATTCAGATGACAGGTAAGACATTCCTGTGACTGGGTTGAAAAACGGTTTACGGCGCTTGCATGTGAGCCGTGACAGTTTGTACAGGTAGGGAAATCGGGAGAATTGAAATTTGAATGAAGATCCTGTGCAAATTTACTGCCAAAAGTTGTATGACATTTTCCGCAGACTGCTTTTTCTTTGTTTTTATTAAAATTTGCTGACTGTATGTTGTGTCCGTCACCTCCGTGGCAGGCATAACATGAAAGTTCTTTTTTTCCGGCCCTGTATAATTCGTAATGTTTCGATTTGAAGTAGGGCTGAATTCCGGAGGTATTGTGGCAGGTCATGCAGCTTGTAACACCCGAAAGTTCAACAGCGGGTTTTATATTGTGTTTTCCGTGGCAGGAATAACACTGAACTTTTTTCTGACCATGAATGCTTTTCGAAAGATTTCCGGCATCATGGCAGTTCATACAATTTACTTCTGAAATATTTGTTCCCGGTTTATGGGGAAATTCTTCGGCATTGAATCCTTCATGGCAGTCTTTACATGTAAGGTCTTTATGAATTGAGAGTCCGTAAGTATCTTCATTAATATAAAGGCTTACTTTTTTGCCTGCTCTTTCCATTTCAAGCGTATTATCTGAATGGCACATCATGCAATCTGAGTTATCTGTCTGAGCCGGCAGATTGAAGAGCGGAAGTAAACAGAGCAATAATAAAGCACAGATTTTTTTCATATCATTTTTCAGGATAAGTAATAATAATAACCGACTGTTTAACCTCAATTATTATGCCATCTGATGCTTTCTTTCAGATCTATTGTATCATAGAAGGGGTTTGATTTCCTAACTTATTTTATTATAAGCTCTTAGAGTACTCTTCAATACAAATAAACAGGTTTTTTTCTTAGGCCTCAATAAATTCCCGGATATTCATCCTCTCTTATGTAAGAATTTGTTTCCCAATTGAAAAAAATTGTTTCATTCTTGCTTTTTTCTTAAATATTGTAACATTATGTTTCAATTTTTAGAATTAAGTGTTTCGGATTTCTCTAACCATTTTTATTATATAAAGTTAGCCTTTGGCAAGGTATTTGATATTCAGGGAACAGAAAACGAACCAAAACAAATACAGGACAATAAAATGAAATCCAGAACCATCCTCAGCTTCCTGACAGCCATGTTACTCATGGTGGTTACTTATGGTCAGGATAAATACTACTTCGGTACAGGCGATGCCAACAGTTTCCCCGGTCAGTCTTGTGCAGGCTGCCATAAACAAAACGGCGCTGCAACTCCGACATATAATGAATGGGCACAGACAAGACATGCAGTTGCTCAGGACTCAGTTAACTCCTCTTTTTACAATTACAGCTGTATGAGATGCCACAACACAGGATGGGACCCGAATATAGCAAATTACGGCGCAGATGAATATGTTGTGTATGATACCACTCAACCCGGTAAATACAGAATCACCGATCCCGTGAACTTTGCAAAAGTTAAAAACGTAGGCTGTGAATCCTGCCACGGGCCTCTCGGTAATCAGGACAGGTCATTAAACGCAGCACACTGGGGATTCGGAACAACAAATAAACCCAATTATTCGGCTGAGCTCTGCGGGTCATGCCATCAGGGATCACACCATCCATACTTTGAAGAATATTCTTCAAGCGGTCATGCAGTAACTGATCAGTCAAGTCCGATTGTCACCACAAACAAATCATGTACAAAATGCCACGTTGCACAGAACTTTATTGCTTATGTTTCTGATCCTGTAAATTATCGTGATACTGTTCTTGTTAGCGGTGATGATATTCAGCCCATTACATGCGTTGCCTGCCATGATCCTCACAGCAATGCAAACACTGCTCAGTTAAGAGCCCCTGTAACAGGTCAGAAAGTAATCTGCGATTACTGCCATACTTCTGGCGTTGAAACAGTAAACGTTAATTCTACTCCTCATCATACGACTGCAGAGGCACTTTCAGGAACACCTAACTTCGGTTATCAGTATCCCGGTCAGAGTTATCAGAACTCGCTCCATACTTTCGCAGCGACAGAAAGGTGTATAAACTGCCATGTTGTTTCAACATCGGGCAACCCTGCAAAAACAGGTCATACATTTGAACCGAGAGTTCAGGCCTGCGTTACCTGTCACCCTGATTACTACACAGCAGTTGATACTTCAAATCACGCTACAAGATTTGATTACAGACGCACACAGACAGTTACAGACAGCCTTATAAATGTTCTGACAACCAGACTCTCCCGGGCAACATCTGCTGACTCATTAACAGATGCTTTCAAACAGGCAAGATATAATCTTCTTTCAGTACAGGCAGAAGGCAGCCGCGGTATTCATAATACAAAACTGGTACAGAAACTCCTGAGAGATGCTATTGCAAACTTTATACCAAGTGATGTTCAAGGCGATGGCTCAGTACCGAATGTTTATAACATGTACCAGAATTACCCTAATCCCTTCAACCCGGTAACTAATATCAAGTTCCAGGTACCTGAAAGAGCAAAAGTTACTCTCTCAGTATATGATATTACCGGTAAGCTTGTTGCAGTGCTGGCAAACGGCGAGTTTGAAACAGGTGTTCATGTTGTATCATTTAATGCTTCAAATCTTGCAAGCGGTATTTACTTCTGCAAAATTGAAGCCGGTAAATTTACCGATACCAAAAAACTCATTCTTATGAAATAATTTTTTATTAAGAATTATTAATAGCCCGGATTATTCTCCGGGCTTTTTTTTACCCAAAACACCTCATCTCTCCTTTCAGACCGCTGATCAAAATGTTTTTTGCATTTGAAAAAAAATACCTCCATTTTGTCAGCAATAATAACAACAATAATCCGAGGAGCATTATGAAAAAATTTATTTTTGCATTTACGCACTGCTCATGTTTGCAGTATTTTCTGAAATCCATCCGCAGCAGATAATCACTCCGCTTGTCAGTCAGCCGAAGTGAGCCAGACAATAGGTTTTTCCAAGATTACTGTCACCTATTCAAGGCCGTCTGTTCAGGGACGAACAGTTTGGGGTAATCTG
Source organism: uncultured Ignavibacteriaceae bacterium (assembly GCA_964411625.1). Lineage (GTDB taxonomy): Bacteria > Bacteroidota > Ignavibacteria > Ignavibacteriales > Ignavibacteriaceae > JABWCA01. The sequence goes on along the minus strand of CAYPMQ010000094.1, from coordinate 1,087 downwards.
GTAAAATACGGCTTTGAACCTAATGATTTCGGAAATAAAAAGCCTATGCCCTGGCGGGCAGGTGCAAACGAGAATACCACCGTTACCTTTTCTGATGATGTGAAAATTAACGGAAAAACTCTTAAGGCGGGTAAATACGGACTTCACATGATTCCGGCTGAATCAGGTGAATGGACTATAATCTTCAGCAGAGATAACCAGGCATGGGGCAGCTTTTTTTATGAGGAATCAAATGACGCATTAAGAGTTCAGGCAATTCCGGAAATATCACATTTCGAAGAATGGCTGACATATGGATTTGATCAGATCAAAACTTCTTCTGCAAGATTATTTATGCATTGGGAAAATCTTAGAATAGGGGTTACCTGTGAATTTGATGAACCCGCAGTTACATTAAATAATATCACTGCACAGCTCACAGGAGCACCCGGTTTCAGCTGGCAGAACTGGAATCAGGCTGCTTTGTATGCATTGCAGACAAACAGATTCCTTGATTAGGCTGTTGACTGGATAAAGAGATCTGTCTCAATCAATGAAAATGTGAATAACCGGAATCTTCTTGGGTATGTATTAATGGCCGATAACAAAACTGATGAGGCTCTTAAGATATTTAAGGAGAATATCGAAAGATATCCTGATAACTGGAACGTCTATGACAGCTATGCGGAGGCTCTTGAGAAAACAGGAGATAAAAAAGGAGCATTACAATACTTTGAGAAAGCTCTTAATATGGCACCTGATGGTCAGAAAAAACGTATTCAACAGGCGATTGACGATCTGAAGAAGTAAACAAACAATTTTTTATTTGTCTAAGGTCTGACTGTTTATCATTAAGTGCAAGAGCAAAAAAAGGAGATAATAAGTACCTCCTTCAAATTATTTGCCGAGACTAAGCGTTATCTGCTTCGTCTTCTGGCATTCCTGTCATCTTTGCTGAAGAACTCACTGCCTTCACCGCCTGATCTGCCGCTTCTTGATTTGCGGGGTCTCATTTCTTTGTGAAACGGAGATTTGTGCTTGCTGCTTCCCTGGCTTCGTCTGCTTCTTCCGCGTCCTTTTTTATTATCGCCTGTTATTTCCTCCTCAG
>CAYPMQ010000093.1:0-10888 GCA_964411625.1 uncultured Ignavibacteriaceae bacterium | reverse complement strand
AAAAATATGATTAGTACTGAATGAATTAATATAAGTGTTAATTTTGGAAGCACCCGGTTCGGTTCCACTGTACCAGTCAAAATTGGCAAATACAGATGCCTCTTCACTGATGCCGTATGTGCCTGTCAGAGAAATGACAAATGCAGATATATCAACGGCGGAAGAGGTTCCTGTCTGAAAGGCTGCCTCTGTGTTAAACCCGAGTTTACCGAGGTTATCGGAATACGCAAAACCCGCGGTTAGCAGGTCAAGATTTGCATCAATGCCGTTATTTTTTTTACGGTTAAGTTCATAGTATGCAAAAATATCCAGTAATGCTTTTTCTGATAATTGTGTACTTGTGTACAATCCATAAAGACTATGATTATCATCTGCCTGAGCATCGAAAGGATAAACGGCAGGTGAGGGATTGATTGACTTTAAAGTTGAGGCGAGAGTAGTTCCAAATACATCGGCTTTTGTTTTGCCGAATTGCACTGAGATTCTTGCTCCGTCATAATGTCTTCCGTAAAGCCCCCAGTCATTTGTGCCAAGAAATCTTTGTGAACCATACACAAGCCTGAAACGGCCGGCCTGAACACTGACAGGGAGGTTGAAAGGATTATTTATTATAAAATAAGCCTGAGAAAGGTCCAGATTTTTGATATATCCTAGTGAGGAAAGTGCCTCACCAAAGTTTCTGGAATCCTGAAACTGAACAAATACATTTAGTAAATCACTAAAGTTTTTTGAAAAACCTATTCTTGTTCTGAGAATATTGTGATTAGGTGCATAGGTTTTATTGTTAAAGTCACGTCCGTCAAATTCTGATCTGAAATGAACCTGACCGCTGAGTTTAATCGCGTCATCTGACTGAGCAGAAACGGAAACCGAAAATATTAATGTAAGAAAAAAGAATAATTTCATGATTGCTTTCCTGTTTATTTATTATAATTCCATTTGGGAGCAGTATTTGTCAGGAAATCCCGTTTATCCTGATGTTCGGCTGCCATGTCAATTCCTATCAGCTCCTGGGCCTTCTTTTTAGTTGAAAAATCAGGAAGCTGCGGAGGATAATTAATACCTTTTTTAACCAGAATAACTGCAAGAAGTCTTCTTGCATCTTCCGCTTTTTGAATTGAAGTTCCAAGAACTCTCAATGCTTCATTTGGAGAGTGGAATCCCATACCATTAGCTGCAGCAACCCAGTCCCACCTCCATTGGGCATGCCTTATGAGTTTCAGAACCGGCTTCATTTCAGCTTCTGTTGCCCCGTTATCCCAGGCCAATTTTGCTTCAAGATGTGTAACGGCGAGTGTTTTTTCTGCAAGTCTGCGGAGTTCCCAGACTCTGTCTTGTCTTGAATAGACATCTTTAATAAGCTGGCCGGTTGATTCTCTGTGGCAAACCTGACATGCGTTTTCAATATTGTTAAGAGGGCTTTGCATGTGGTGGTCAGTAAATTTCACGCCGCCTTCACTTTTATATGGCATGTGGCAGTCTGCGCATGAAACTCCTCTTTCAGCATGGACCCCTGTTTTGAACAATTCAAAATCGGGATGCTGTGCTTTCAGCATGGGTGCACGGCTCAGCTTATGAGTCCAGTCAGTAATTTCCATATTGTCAAAGTATGCTTCCATTGAGTCTGCACTGAATCCTTTATCCCACGGAAAAGTAAGATACTTTTCGGTTTTTCCTTTGAAATAGTATTCAACATGGCACTGAGCGCAAACCAGAGAACGCATCTCCTGCCTTGAAAAACTTTTCATATCCTTACCCTGCCTCTGAAAAGCTTCAACGAGAGCAGGTCTGGTTATCCTGAGATTCATTGATTTAGGATCATGGCAATCCTGGCAGCCGATATGATTTGTGATTTCAGGGCCCAAATCCTTCCACTTTGATTTATAAAACTCTGCAGGTCCAAGTTTGTTCATCATTCTTGGCACATCTGTGCTTTTACATGTCCAGCAGGTGGCAGGCTGGGGGCTGTTCTTATCACCACCGGTACGTAGTGTGGATTTGATGTCCTCCACAGCATAAGCATGGCCTCTTGCCTGTGAATAATCTTTAGAGAATGCATACCCTGCCCATAATACAACAAGCTCAGGCGATTCAGCCAGATAATCTCTCGTTACAGAACCGCCGTATTTGCTGGCAAAAGTCGTATCTTTGGTTTTCATATAACTTTCATACTCTCTGGGAAAATTTTCTCCCCAGACTTCATTCCGCGGTTCCCAGTCGGCAATTTCTTTTACCATCTGAAAAGTTCTGAATGACTCACTTCTTCTTTCAATTATAGAGGAAGCAAATAAACCGATTAAAAATACTACTAAAACAGTGCCCGCAAAAATGAGCCAGGCCATCTTTGGTTTCTCTTTAATAATTTCCTGTAAAGATTTCATTTCTCACCAATATTTTTATTGCTTAAATAGTTATTGATCCAATCAGGTACAACTTTGCTGAGTTGAGGTACCCTGGCATAAGGAGTTGAAGAGAGACTGTTAACTCTGCCGTGAGGAACTTCTCTGTGGCAATCCCAGCAGAATCTTTCCCCGTTTTCATGAATCGGTGCTGCCCCTGCCGCCCTCAGGGATACAGGATGAATTACGTTTGCATGGCATCTGACACAATTTTCCTGAACAGCCATCTTGCCCGCATCCTTTATTTTTATTACCTGCGGTTCTGCGCGTAAAGTGAATATTGTGGCATGTTTCACTCCGTCTGATGCCTTAAAAATATATTTTCTGATAAAATTATCCTGAGGGACATGACAATCGTTGCACGTTGTGAATCTGCCATGACTGCTGTTCTGCCAGGTTGCGTACTGGGGGATCATGATATGACAATTGATACAGGTTTCCGGATCATCCGATATATATGAAACTGCATTAGATATATAAAATATGTAAAACAGCAATCCGGTCATAATCCCGGTACTAACCAGAACAGGGAACTGCCATTGAGGCGGAGGAAGAATTTTTTTTATGAAAGTCATATATGACTCTCCGAAATAGTTGATTATTTAGCCAATCAAAATCAGATGATTTTGTCTGATTAAAAATAATAAATCAAACCATTTTATCCAAATAAATTAATCGATTATATCGTTAATTTTTTTTATCAGGTCTTTAATCTGATCCGGGTTATCAGATGGGAGAGGAGTAAGTTCATCCCGCTGTTCAGGGAAGCCGGAAATATCAGGGTCAGGAATTCTGTTTATTTCTGATGCCTTTTCCCCGGGAGATATCTCATCATTTGCGGTTTTTGAAACAAGATAGTTCAGACGTTTCTCATAGTACTGAATTTTTTCGATAAGAGAATGCTCAAGAGAGAGGAGTTCAGAAAGTCTCTTACCGGCTTCCTGTTCCTCAATGGTTGCTTTTTCCCGGGTATCGTTCTGCAAATTAAGCTTTGAGTGTAAAGCATTAATATTATTTTGAATCTCTTCAAGTTTATCAACAGAGATCCCGGATGGTTTTTCTGATAATGTGAGAAAAGTGTTGAGAAGCTCACTGAATCCGCTGTTAAGTCCGTTGATATTCTCAGAAATATCGTTGTTATAGTTCCTGAGTCTGGTCTCTTCAACCTTTAGATTGAAAATCATATTTTTTGCATTTTCAATTTTAAGCTGCAGACTGCCGATTAAATGTTCCAGTTCTTCAACTTCCCCTGTTAATTCAGTTTTCCTCCCTTCAAGGTAAAATATGCGGTCATTGGCCATCTTTTCTTTCGAACGGCGATCAATGAGTTCAATTTCCTTTTTGAGGAGCAGGTTCTCCTTTTCCATAAGCTTTCGTGAGATTTCATTCGTCTTCATCATATTTTCAGTAAGAGACGAATCAAAATCATTCAGGAAAGCATCAAGTTCCTGTTCTGCCTGAAGTGAAAGACGGGCTATTTCCATTTTCAGGTTTTCGTTATACTGCACTTTTTCAGCAAGGTAGTTTATTTTCAGCTTGAGTTCATCTTCATGCTTACGGAGTCTTTCAACCTCAGCAGCAGCCTCAGTTTTCTGTCTTTGAATTTCCTTAAGCTTTTCCTCTGATTTACGAAGTTTGCTTTCGGCAAATCTAGTCTGCTCCATAACAGAGTTGAGTTTCTGCTGCTCAAGATGGAATCTTGAATTAACAGAATTCATTTCAGCAGTTTTTTCATATTTTCGGAGACTGAGCTGATCAATAGCCTTGTCAAAATATTCAATCGAAGATTGTTTATCGGCAATTCTTTTGTTGAGCAGATCGGTTTTCTGATTGAAGTTTTTCACCAGTGATTCAAAAGCGGAAAGTACTTTGTTTGATTCTCTCACCCTTGAGCTGATTTCTTCCTCAACTATTTTCAGAGAATTCACAGCAGCAATGAGTTCATTCTTTTCAGCCAGAAGACCGGAAATTTTTTCCTCATACAGAGTTATTTCGTTCTGATAAGCAGAAGATATTTCCTTAATATTTTCAGAGGATGCTATCCGTGTTTTAAGCCTTTCAGATTTTTCTTCTAATTCGGCCAGCAGTGCGGTCTTTTTTGTTATCGATTCATCAAGTGCGGTCAGTTCAGCTTTTTTCTTTTTAATCTTTTCATTAAGTTCCGCAACAATATCAGACTCAGGTACAGAAGCTTTAACAGTTTTGACCTTGCCGGTTTCGGGAGTTATATCCTCAAAACCCTGCTTTAATAGAATCGAAATATCGTTGTTCTGATTTTCCTGAATCATTGGCTGTTATTAAAAATATTAACTGATTTTTTGTAAGTTTTTTATTTCGGTTCTGAGAGAGGCAAGGATGTTTTCCTGGTTCTGAATTTTTTCTGAGATAGAATTAAGTTCAGCTTCCTTTACGGAAATCTCTTTGACAAGTTCATCCTTTTTTGCTTCAAGCTGATTATATCTGACCGATTGTCTGTTGAGAAGTGCATTAAGCTCACGTTCAAGGTCATTTTTTCTGTTCTGGAATGAAAGAATTTCTTGTCTGAGGGTCTCAACTGATAATTTTAATTTACTTTCCTTATCTTTGAGCTCATTAATGGCGTCAATCAGATTGTCTTTATTAGTCCGGAATGCGTCACTTTGTGACCTGAGCGAAATCATCTCGGCATTATAAACTTCAATCTGATTTTTCATTATAAGGGTGTCCTGATTAATCGTGAACAATTCACGCTCCTTGCTTCTGAGTTCTTCCTCCTTGTTTAGAAGTTCGAGCCTTGAATTATTTATTCTGGTTTTAAGTCCGTTGAGTTCCTCATTGAATTTGCTCAGTGTTTCAGCCAGCTTGGTCTCCAGGTTTAAGGTGCTTTCTTCAACTTCTGCCTTTTTGTTTTCAATTGCGAGAACTTTAGCCGAAAGATTATTGAAAGTCAGACTCAGTGACTGATTTTCACGCGTAAGTGAACTGATTTCTGTATTAAGCTGATTTTTAACCCCTTCCAGTTCGCTGATTGCAGAAACTAAATTTTCCTTCTGTTCATTATAATATTTCAGATCCCTTTCTAAATCCTCTTTGTGCTGTTTGAGATTCTCAAACTCTGAATTCAGGCCAGAAAGTTCTTCCTTCCTGAGGGTGATTTCATTGAGAATCTTTTCGCTTTTATCCACAAGGGCCATATAAGACTGATTCTTATCATTTATCTGATTGATAAGATTAACAAGTGTCTCTTCAAGCGTTGACTTTGCTGTGAAGGTTGAACTTTGTTTTTCTGACAGTTCTGCAATCTCATTTGAGAGATGAATTTTCTGCTTTTTCAGATTTTCAATTTCATCATAAAGAGTATTTCTTTCATTTTCCTCATTATGTATGAGATTCCTGATTTCTTCGTATTTAGATGAATACTCCGTTATGAGTTTCCTAAGTTCTTCAAGTTTTTCGGATGCTGATGAAACCTCATTTAGTTTATCCAGCAGTTCAGCCTGATAGTTTTCAAGTTCTGAAGTATCCTGCTGGGCAATCACAGCAGAGGCAGGTAATTCAGAAAGCGCATGAATTTCTGCTTCTTTTGCTGCAATTGTTTCCTTAAGCATTCTGATCTGCTCAATAAGAGAATTTTTTTCTTCGGTAAATGATGCTGAATCATTTCTGAAGTTATTAAGCAAAATCTCCTGATCATGCAGTTTTTCACTGAATTCTGCCAGTCTTGAGTTGAGAATCCCGTTCTGAACAGAATTATTCTTCAATTCCTCCTCGAGATTAGAAATTTCAAGGTTTTTGGCATTGATTATTTCCTCAAGTTCGGAAATTCTTTCCGCCGTATTTACAGGCTGAAGCTCTTCGGAGGTGTTAAAACCGGCACTCCTGAGATTCTCCGGTTCGAAATCCTTTAGTTTGAGTGTCTCTTCCAGTTCTGCTATTCTTGCGGTAAGATATCCTGAATCTCCGGCTGCCGTATCACCTCTGTTGAAATTTTCAAGCCGTGATTCCAGCTCACTGTTTTTTAGTTTCAGATACTCATTTTCTTCATTAAGCGAAGAAATCTCGCTCAGAAGTTTTTCAGTGTTATCAGATGTGACTTCAGGGTTCTGATTTACAAATGCAAGATTTTCGATTCTTGATTCAAGCTCATATATTCTGAGTTTAAGTTGTTCGTTCTCTCTGCCTAAATCTGAATCGGTTTCAGAAGGAACAGAGGCTTCATTCATTAAATTTTCACGAAGCTGTTCAACCTGACCTTCAAGCCCGCTGATTCTCTCTTTAAGAATCGTGTTTTCCCGGATCAGCTCATTCTGAACATTAGGATCAAAATTTAGATTTTCATCATACAAAGGCACATCTTTACTGCTCTCCGGTGCATAAAGCTTTTCTTCAAGTTCAGAAATTCTTATTCTGAGAAACTCATTCTGCTGAAGCAAAAGCTCGGCCTGTGAATCATCTGCCGGAGCAACAATATCTAGTCGGATATCATCCTTTGACTTCAGATCTATTTGTTCATGGAGGGAGTCCAGTTTGCGTTGTGCTTCATCAATAGCTTTCTGAAGTTCAAATATTTTACTGAGAGATTCTTTTTGGGTTTTGAGAAAGGATTCATTGAACGCTTCAAGTTCATCCTGTTTTGCCTTAAGCTCTGCATTGACTTGTTCAAGCCTGACTGAATTGACATCCGGGAGATAATTACCCGCAGGTGTCTCTTCGGATATTGCGGAAATGTGCTGATCCCTTTGCTCTCTGAGACTTGTGATCTCATATTCAAGGGCTTCTTTTTCGTTGTGAAGTTCGTTAAGAACAGATTTAAGCTCAAGCAGATTTTCCTGAGTGCTGTTATACTGATCATTCATCTGCCGGATCAGCTCCTCAAGTTCTGCGGCACGGTTTTGTGTATCTGTAAGATCAGTGGAGGGAGCCTGCTGAATTGATCCGGCCTCAGCTATAAACTCATTTTCAGGGAGATTTACAAGCCTTATTTTCTGATCAATTCTTTCGTTGAGTTCATGAAGCAGTTCATGATTTTCAGAAAGCTGTGATCTAATACTTTCAAGTTCCTGATTTAATCTTTCTTTCTCAGAACTGAGGTTTTCAATCTCAAAATCACTCAGGAAATGGTAATCGTTTCCCGATGGCGCAGAAGCTTCTTTAAGTTTGCTGATTTCAGTGAGGAGCTGATTTCTTTCCGAATGAAGAGAATCGTTCTCTGCGGCAATCTTATCCAAAATCTGTTTGAGTTTGGCAATCTCTTTTAATAGAGCCTCATTCTCTTTGAGGATAATGTCATTTTTCTTTGAACCGCCAAATATAGCCATTGTTAAACCTGATTAAATCTTCTGAAAAGAATATACCTTAGTCGAGGCTCATTGTAAGTTTTGGATTCTGCGTTAACACCCGTGTGCCTTATTGAATTTTCGGGCTTAATTCTCAAAAAGAGCCAATTTGCTTATTTGCAAAATAACATTTTTAACTATAAAATGATAACACAGGAAGCATAATATTAACTATGAATTAAATTAATAACACCCGAAACTTCAATTTCAAAATATCCCTTATTCCTCTCATCTGATAATTCTATATTATTTCAGGTTTATCCGGGGCTCATTATGCGGAAAACCAGATCATCTTTAAACAATTTTTTGTATTTTGTTATTCAGTTAAAGTGCTGTTTTTCATTAAAACAGCTTCCGCCATTCTAATTACAGTATCATTTTTCAGGAGAAAGAACTTGCAAAAAGAAGATATTTATCTGATGATAGAAGATTATTCCTCAGAACTTGATTATGAACGTTCTGAAGTGGCCGTGATCCTCGCTGCAGGACATGGTAAAAGAATTAAATCCCAAAGATCAAAAATGCTTCATACAATCTGGGGAATACCTACCGTTGAAAGAGTCTATAATGCCTGCAATAACAGCCTGATCAGTATGAATACTGTGATCGTTGTCGGCATAAAAGCTCCTGATGTTGTTGAGGTTTTTGGTAAAAGAGAAAGAGTTGCTTTCGCTTATCAGGCTGAACAGAAGGGAACAGGTCATGCCCTGCAGATTGGTTTGGAAAAAGTGAGCAAAGAAAAATTCAGCGGCACAGTATATGTTTTCCCCGGTGATATGGGACTTATAAATGCTGAAACAGTCATGATGTTCAGAGACTCATTTAAGAATTCAAAATGTGACATGATGGTTCTGACAGGCATGTATGAAGGCAATGTCAAACATAATAATTACGGCAGAATAATCAGAGTTAAGGAGACAGATATAAACGGTGTTTCTTCGGGCGCAGATTATAATAAGGTAATTGAAATTATTGAACATAAGGATATTCTTGCCCTTAAGGAAGATGAACAGTATATCACAGATTACAACGGCAGAAAATATGCATATACTAAAAAAGAACTGATTGAAAACAGAGAATATAACTCCGGTGTTTATGCGTATGATTATAAGAAACTGACAGAACTGATTTATAAGATTACCAGTAATAACGCCCAGAATGAGATTTATGTTACAGATCTTATAGGCCTTTTTAATGATGCCGGTTATTCAGTTTCTGCAGTCAGCCCCAAAGAAGAATACGTGGTAATGGGCTTCAATGATAAGTCAGTTCTTAAAGAGATGGAAAAACTTTATAAAAACAAGGTTTATGATAAACTTAAGAATCTGATTGAAATTGAAGATCCCGATGATTTCTTCATTGATGAAACCACTGTATCTCAGCTTCTTGATCTGGATAATGCCGGAACGCCGCTCGATATAAAAATAGGCAAAGGTGCATATATCGGGAAAGGTGTTCAGCTAAACTATGGCGTGCAGATAGGCAGAGAAGTGTATATGAACGGAAATATTGTGTGCGGACGAAACCTGAGTGTATCACAGTTTGCTCATCTCTCAACTTTTCCGCACCAGAAGTTTATTATAGGGGATAATGTGGAAATTCTCTGGGGTGATATTATTAAAGGTAATATCGTTATCGGTGATAATTCCAGAATAGAGTCATCAGTTAATATGACGGGAAGTGATGAATATCCGTTAAGAATAGGAAAGAATGTTTTAATAAAAGGAACAAGCTATATTTTCGGATCGGTAATAGAAGATGATGTGAACGTTGAGCATAGTGTGATTATTAAGAAGAAAATATTCAGACAGGTCAGAAAAGACGGGTCAGTTCAGAAAGTCAGATTTTATCTGCCTCAGCCCTCCGGACTTGATGTTATTGAGGATGTTGAGCCATATTCAGACTAGCCGCTTATATGGTTCAGATTCTGTTATTGTTCCATCGGTTTTTTGCTTTGTGAGCGTGTGCATAACATTCATCAGAATGTAATTAATCCTGGAACAAAAAGATTTTAATACAGTTTAATGATTAAAGATTAATTAATTCACAAAACTAAACGGAGATAAAATGAAATCTTTCACAAAAATTTTCGCTCTTTTTACAGTCGCAATTCTTTTTGGTTCAGCCGCCGTAATTGCTCAGCCATATAACCTTAAGTCTGACACCAAAAAAGAGAAATCACAGGTTCCCCCAAAAACTGTTGACTTCAGGGCACAGCTTGGTTCAACAAATACTGCTCTTGATAAAGTGGCTGAAATTATTGACGAAGGCCGTCAGACTAAAAATGTTAAAACACTCCTTTCTGCAGCTATGATTCTTTTACTGGAAGAGAATACTCAGGATAAAGAAGCTGCCATCAGTGGTATGGATTTATTGAAAGAAGCCAGTGAGATTGCAGAAAATCAGAAGAATGCGCAGTCATTATATGCATGCGCATATGTCTGGGGTTCAATCTGGGTTAATGATGCTGCTTCTGCCGAGAAATATAACAAACTTGCAGCGTCTTATGAAGGCAAGGGTGCCGGTTTAAGAGGTCCCGGAGCAAAAGAATGTTCAGTTCAGGTTGAAAATCATTTTGATCAGACAATCTATGTTTTCATTGATGATGTTTACAAAGGAGCAGTCGAACCAGGATACTGGGTGAAATTTACCAACATCGGTCTTGGAACAACTAAACTTTATGCTGAAACAGAAGATTATTGGGTTGAAGCTGAAAATGATTATTTCTATTCTTTCTGGGAATATGAACTTGATCTTAAGGCATATAAAGATGACAAACCGGATTTCACCTGGAAGCTTCAGTAATTTTTTAACCGAATCCGCAAAGGCCGTCGCTTAGACGGCTTTTTTGTTTTAAATAAAATAGGAATTGAGGCTCAGCGCTTTAAGTTAAACCGTTGCTCTGATGAATGATAAATCAGGCCCGGCAGCCAAAGTCCGGCATTGATTCCCGGTTTTTTTTGAGCCGGAAATTTGTCGCTGAATTGTGTGAATCGTATTCTTATCTGTTTCCGGCTCCCCTGAGCAATGATAAATTCATGCCGTAGTTGTATTTACCGCCAGTCTTAAAAAACAGGAAACAATCTGCCTGCGGCGGAACAGGATTCAGGATGCATTACGCGTTAATAGAATGGAATAAGTATATATATAGAGAAGAACTCAGGGGATTGATTA
>CAYPMQ010000092.1:0-11142 GCA_964411625.1 uncultured Ignavibacteriaceae bacterium | reverse complement strand
GATTTATAAAACTTCTTTACATCACCGTTTGTGAGTTTTTCCACCGTTGATATGTATCCGTGCTCCGGTCTGGAATAAATTGAACCTTCTCCGTAAAACAATCTGTCAAATACCAGAGAGCTGATAGATTTTGGCGAGGTTTTCATGTGCATAAGTCCGGCCATTTCTCTCTGCTTTTCCCTTTCAAAATCATAATCAGTAAAGCCGGGTTCAAAGTAAATTTTTGACATCAGTTCAATGCCCGGTTCAAGCATTTCGGTCAGTGTCTGAAGACCAAAATTAACTGATTCGGTTGCAGATTCAATCTTAAAGCGTGCGCCAAGCCTTGCAAATTCATCAGAGATCATAAAGGAGTCCATGCCGGCAGCATTTTCATCGAGCAATATGCCCATGAGATTGCATAATCCTTCACTTCCTGCAGGGTCATCCTTGGAACCGCAGTCAGTAACAACATTATAACGAAGAATGGGGAGCTTACCCTGTTGGCAATAATAAATTGTGTTACCAAGCGGAGTATGCAGTATTTCAGTATCAGGAAGTTCAAATTCAATATGATCAAGCGGTGCCGGTTGATTTTTTCTGTCAGGCATTATTTCCTCCTCCCCTTGGAATGTAAATCAGTTCTGCGTGGGCGTCAGAGAAATACCTCTGTGCAGCGTTATTCATATCTTCATTTTTTACTTTGAGATAACGGCTCAGGTCGTATTCTACAGAATCCGCGTTGCCAAGGTAGTAGTCATAATAATTGAATATCTGTGCCATACCTGCAAGAGGTTCAAGCGGATAAAGGAAATCACTTATAAGTCTGTTTCTGGATTTTTCAACTTCAGCAGGAGTAAGCCGGTAACTGCTCAGTGACCTCATCAGTGTCAGAATCTCGTCTCTGACAATCTGCCAGTCAACTCCCGGTGTAACAAATGCCGTAACCACTTGGGCACCGCCAAATTTGCTGCAGAAATGATATGATGACACTCCTACGGCAATCTGCTTATTGTAAATCAGTTCTCTCTTCAGAATTGAGTTTTTACCCTCATTGAGCAGTTCGTTAAGCATGTTTATACTGACTTCATCATCAGTGAAGAGGTTTGTTGTTGGGAAAGCAACGGTAACTTTTACCAGCTCTATCTTATCTTCAACAATTCTTGATTTAACTTCCTTTAATGGACTGAGGGGAACATTCGGATTTTTTTCGGCTGGCGCAATGCCTTTAAACTCTGCAAAATAGTTATTTACCATTCTCAGAGTATCGGTTTCGTTAAAATTTCCGGCTATAACAAGCGAGGCATTAGCCGGGTTATAATATCTGGTGAAAAAACTGCGTATATCATCTGTGCTGATTTTTCCGATATGGTCCATGCGGCCTATTATAGGGTGACCATACGGGTGATCCGCTCCGAAAACAAGCTCCATAAGATTCTCCCACGAAGTACCGTAGGGAGCATTATCCGTGCGTTCAAGTCTCTCGTTTTTAACAACTTCAATCTGATTCTGCAGTTTTTCTTCTGAAAGAGCGGGCAGGAAGTATCCCATCCTGTCTGCTTCAAGCCAGATAGCAGTTTCCAGATATTCAGCGGGAAGATTTTCATGATACACTGTTGTCTCATAGCTTGTTGCTGCATTTGCAGAACCCCCTGCCTGCTGGATATGGTAAAAGTGTTTTCCTTTTTCGACATTTACAGAGCCCTGAAACATCATGTGTTCAAAAAGGTGGGCAAGTCCCGTCTTGTCTTTTGGATCATTTACGGAACCGGTTTTATAAAGCAGATTAATACAAACAAGCGGATTTGAAGTATCTTTATAAAGCAGTACATTCAGTCCGTTATCGAGCCTGTGCTTCTGTATATTGAATTTAAGATGTTTGTTAATATTCATTAGTATTTATAACCATGGTAAGCACTGCCGGAGGTACTAAACCACCGGCATGTAAGTAGAATTAAAATCAGTGGAGAAGTTTTAACGCTCTCTCAAGTCTTGATGACCCCACCAGCTTGAATGGCGAAGTCAGCGGAATTTCACGGTCCCATGACCAGATAACTATAAGTGCTTCACCAACAATCAGATCACGGGGTACGAGGCCCCAGAAACGGCTGTCGGCGCTATCGTCACGGTTATCCCCGATCATGAAATAATAGTCTTTCTTAAATTCATACTCCGTTACCTCAACGCCTTTAATAGTAACTTTATCACCGATTACAGAAAGAACTCTCTCACCAAACTCCCTGTCAATTATTGTTTTCCAACCGGGAGCATTTTCAGGGGTCAGTTTAATTTTATCACCTTTCCGCGGGATGTAAAGAGGTCCGTAATTATCACGGTTCCACTGAAAGCCAAGAGGGAATATCTGCGGATCAGCCTGTTCTTTCGGAACCGGGACCGGCATCAGATACTGAATAAAAGGCGGTATCCAGGCCTGTTTACCGTTTACATATATGACCTTGTCTCTTATTTCGATAGTATCACCCGGCAGGCCGTAACATCTTTTCACGTACTGAACGTTTAATTCCTTCGGAACAAGATCATCCCTGTCACCGGGATATTCAAAAACCACTATATCATATCTTTTTGGTTCTTTAAGTGCGGGGAGAGTGAAATAAGGAAGTTTGATTTCCGTAAAGGGGATATAGCGCGGAGAACTTGCACCATATATAAATTTATTTACTATAACAAAATCTCCTACCAGTATTGTCCCTTCCATTGATCCGGTTGGTATTCTGGTATTCTGGAAGAAGAAGGTAATAATAAAAAGTGCCGCAAGCAGGGCATAAAATAAAGACTCAAAAAACTCAACTACTTTTTGCCTGGTAGTTTTTTCAACTTTCAGCTCTTCAGGGTCTTTTATTCCTATAAATCTTTTGAGTGCTTTTTTAAAGCTCAAAACGTTCCTCCGTTATAAGATTAATTCTTTTGCTCTTTTAATAAATTAAGTTTCTTACCCAGCAATTTATTCACTAAACCGGGATTAGCTTTTCCCCCCGTAACACGCATTACCTGACCCACAAAAAAGCCGAGAACTTTATCCTTTCCGGCAATATACTCGGCAACATTAGCAGGATTCTTTTCAATAAGCTCATTTATAATACGTTCAAGTTCAACTGAATCAGATATCTGAATAAGATTTTCCGATTTTATGTAAGTAAGCGGATCATCACCTGTTGAAAGAAGATGTGGCAGCACTTCCCTTGCTATCTTCACACTGATTAACCCTTCAGATGCAACATTGATTAGACTCGCAAGTTTTTCAGGAGTTAGCAGTAGTTCGCCGAAACTGCACTTTTTCTCATTAATTTCTTTGAGAAGATCAACCATTATAAAGTTGCATGCCTGTTTATAAGCAGTGGTATGCTTAACGGTACTTTCAAAATATGCAGCCATTTCCTTGTGTGATGTGAGGATTCCGGCATCATAAGGAGAAAGTCCGTATTCGTTAATATATCTCTCACGTTTTGCTTCAGGCAGCTCAGGCAGCGATGCTTTTACGGATAAGAACCATTCATCGTCAATAACCAAAGGAAGAAGATCCGGATCAGGGAAATATCTGTAGTCATGAGCATCCTCCTTTGATCTCATGCTGCTGACCTCAGCCAGGTCTGCATTCCAGAGAAGAGTTTCCTGAACTATGACTCCTCCTTCTTCAAGGATCCCGGTCTGACGGCTGATTTCATAATTGATTGCCTTCTCTACATTCTTAAAGGAATTCATATTTTTGACTTCGGTTTTTGTGCCAAGTCTGTTCTCTCCCTTTTTCCTGACCGAAATATTGGCATCACATCTTAAAGAACCCTCTTCCATATTGCCGTCACAGATATCCAGGTACTCCACAAGCTGTTTGACTGACATCAGGTATGCAACAGCCTCTGATGCTGATCTTATATCGGGTTCACTTACAATCTCTATGAGAGGCACTCCGCAGCGGTTAAGATCAACAAGTGTATAATCACCCCTGTCGTGAATTGACTTACCCGCATCCTCTTCAAGGTGAATCCTGTTTATCCTGATTCTTTTTTTGATACCTGATTCATCATCAACGCTGATATAACCATTTCTGCAGACCGGTTTATCAAACTGTGAAATCTGGTATCCCTTGGGAAGATCCGGATAAAAATAGTTTTTGCGGGCAAATTCTGAAATTCTGTTTATTTCACAATTCACCGCAAGTCCCATCTTCACGGCAAATTCAGCAGCTTTCCTGTTAAGTACGGGCAGAGTACCGGGGTACCCAAGACAGACAGGACAAATATTGGTATTCGGCTCCGCTCTGAAATTTGTTGAGCATCCGCAGAATATCTTGGTTTCAGTTTTTAATTGGGCATGAATTTCCAGGCCTATAACGGCTTCATAATCAGAAAAAGACATAAATTATCTGTTGCTGTAAACTGAGTATCTGTATGGTTTTAATTCTATAGTAATTCTTTTACCGGCAGCGATACTTTCCGGGCCGTCTCCGAGTTTAAGCTTAGCTGACGATTTCAGAAAATCAGCCGGAATTTCAGCCTTTTCTGTATTACCCCCGAAATTAACGACCGTGAGAACTTCATTGTCACCTGAGCGTCTGCTGAAGTACATTACTTTTCCAGCGCCGGCAACAGCACCAAAGACCACCTCACCGCCATTTTCGCCGGCATTCAGAGCCGGATTCTCTTTTTTCAGTTTCCCAAGGGATTTAAAGAGTTCTGATGAACTGAGATCAGACCAGTCAACCGTGTCTTTGTCAAAAAATCTAAGCTTTTTTTTCAGATCAGCTTCCTGCCCTGTATAAATCAGGGGCATACCGGGAATGGTATAGTTAAGTACGTTGAAGACATCAACAGCTTCTCCCAGTCTCTCAAACTCGGTGCCGTTCCATGAATTTTCATCGTGGTTAGTAACAAATCTCATAAGAATTGCCTGCGGAGGAAATTCATTCATCTCTTTTTTTATCTGAAAAACCAGAGAATCGGCGGTCTGTTTACCTTTGACGATATCATTCGTTATGTGGTAAGTTTTCCATCCGTATGACATATCAAACGCACCATCATGAAGTTCCGGGTCATCGGCTTCTGCCAGCATAAAAACAGGTTTGATTCTGTCAAGTACCGGGCGGGCAGCCTGCCAGAAATCTATGGGCACCATTCCTGCAACATCACAGCGGTATCCGTCAATCTTAAATTCTCTGACCCAGTACTCAAGCGCCGAAATCATAGAATCCCTCAGCACCTGATTTTCATAGTTAAGATCTATAACGTCATTCCAGTCGGGAACAGGAGGTATAAACTCCCCTTTTTCATTTTTATTGTAAAATTCAGGATTAGATGTCACCCAGGGGTTATCCCATGCTGTATGATTTGCAACCCAGTCAAGAATGACATACATCCCAAGTGAATGGGCATCTTTAACCAGTTCTCTGAAATCCTCATCTGTTCCAAACTCAGGATTAACCTTCCTGAAATCCTTAACGGAGTAATAACTCCCCAGTGATCCTTTGCGGTTAAGCTCTCCGACAGGATGAATGGGCATAAGCCATAAAATATCAGCGCCGGTTTCTTTCAGTCGGGGCAGATGTTTACGGAATGCATCAAATGTACCCTCAGGAGTAAACTGCCTGATATTAACCTCATAAATTACGGCATCAGCCGCCCATTCGGGAATATTTGTTTTCCTAAGCTGCTGCGCATTTGCAGAAGCAAGGCAAAATAATAAAACCAGAAGTTTGGATAATTTTTTTTCCATATCTGTTGTTATTTGATAAAATATTTATAAAATTACCGATTGATTAGAACGATTTATTTAAGAATACAATTTATTATTATATGAGTGTGATTATTCACTGATAACTCACAGGTTATATCCTTAATCAATCATTTAAATACAAACTTATAATATAAGAAAATTACGGCTTGTATTAAAGAATACAGCCCTCATACATTACGTATAATTTTTATTTAATAAACTACTTTATAATACCGGTAATAAAATGAAAATTTACTTTCGCGAAAAAACTCTTGCGAAATTAAACCAGATTGCTGCTTCAATTTCAGGGCACGCAAACTTTACGCTTGTTATAGGCAGAAGGAAGGTTGGAAAAACCACCATCATTAAGCAGTTCCTCAGACAAAACAGCGGAGCGTATTTCACAATAAGCAATAAATCTTCCGCCCTTCAATTGAAAGACATATCAATCTATCTCAAAACTTTTGCGATGGTGGATAGTTATATACCTACTTTTGAAAGCTGGCGTGATTTTTTCGATTTTTTGTTTCATCTTTCTAAATCCAAGCAGATAAACGTGGTTATTGATGAGTTTCAGAATTTCGAGCTTATTGACCCTAACGCTTATAATGACTTAAGAATGGCCTGGGATATGAATGCGGATAATTCATCGCTCAATCTGATGGTTATTACCTCAAATGCCGATTTCGTAAAAAGATCCTTTGGTATTGATGTTGAAAGCAAAAGGATAAGGGAACTTGAGGATTCGGAAATAACAGGCACACAGGCAAGAAGTATCGGAATTAAATCTATCGCTCTTGAAGGTATTCAGAGTGAGATAGTCAGAATTGACCCTTTTAAACTTGCAGAAGTTTTTCAGATCTGCAAAATGAATAATTCCACGCTTTCAAAAAACCAGATTCTGATTCTGTATATAATCTTTGGCGGACTTCCAAAATATTACTTTCTTATGGAAAGATACAAACTCTGGAATACTGATATTCACACTATTCTTAAGGAGCTTGTATTTGGTGAGTTTGCTCCCCTTGCATTTGAACTTAAAGAGCTTCTTGTAAATGACTTTTCTCGCGGTAATAAAATTTATCTTTCTATTCTGCAGTCAATTGCCAACGGTGAAAACAGAATGACTGAGATCGCAAGATCAGTGAATATTCCCGTTACAAACCTGACAAAATATCTCTATGAACTGGAGAAGAAAAAGCGACTTATTTTCAGGGAAATTCCTATCAATACTCTCGAGGATTCAAAATCAAAATTCGGACGCTACTTTATTTACAGTAATTTTGATAATTTCTGGTTCAGATTTATTCAACCTGATATTATAAACTTTGAAATCGGTGAATATGACCTGATGCTTGAAGGAATAATGACTAAACTGGGCGATTATCTGAATGAAAGAATAATTACACTGGTAAGAGAGTCATTTAAGGAATATTCAACCAGAAGCCAGATTATTAAAAACATTTTCCCGCACAGAGTTTCCAATGTCGGAGCACTTTATAACCGCCGGGAAGGTGTTGAACTGGTGGTTGAGAGTGAAGAATCAAAGACGGTTCTGCTCGGAAACCTGGTTAAGAAAGAAGATACAATCACAGCCAATGACCTCGTTAAAGCTGCCGGGTACCTGAATAAGTTTAAGGTAAATTACACAGGCTGGGGCTATATCTTCATACTGATTGTTAAAGGGCATCCCGATGAGGAAGCTCAGAAATTCGCCCGTGAAAATAATATACGTCTTGTTGATCTCAATCTCCTTATTGACGTGGTTATGGGTGAATCAGGTGCTGAACGCCCTGCATTTATAGAAATTCACAGCTGATCATCCGGAAATAAAAAAATTTAAGAGGCTGCTCAAAAGGCAGCCTTCTTTATTAAATTGATCACTCCTCCCGGCATTTGAACCTCCCTTTTACCTTCATATTAATGGCTTTCTCACGCATCATGCTTTTCCCGGGTTGGATTCTGCATAATTTTGTTATCAGATAAATGTTTTACCCTTGAGCTGACCGCTTTATATTAGTATTCCGAATATTACCGGTTTAGTAAAATCATTAGTTTCTGCTGCATTCTGCCCGTTTATCAGGAAAACAAAAAAGCCGGAAACATTACTGCCTCCGGCTTCTTATTGTAATATAATTCAGGATTAAAACTACTTCATCAGTATCATTTTGTTGGTTGCCCTGAAATCACCCGATGTTACAGAATAGAAGTAAACACCGCTGGGGAGTCCGGCTGCATCGAAATTTACGGTATAACTTCCCGCCTGCATTACCTCATTAACCAGTTCACCAACTTCTTTACCGGTTACATCATATACTTTCAGTTTAACCGGTCCTGCTTTCTGTATACCGAATTTAATATTAGTTTCCGGGTTGAAAGGATTAGGATAATTCTGAGCAAGATAATTGCTTGAAGGAATAATTCCGTTTGAAGGATCATCTTTGATATCTGTAAAGGTGAAATCAAACAAATAAAACTCATCGGATTCAATATTTCCGTTGGAATTGCCGGCAGGAACCTGTCCGTTAAGTATACCATTATCGCTGGTTCCGTACTGACCAACAGCTATGTAAAGTTTGTTGGGAATGTATCCGAATTCATTCTGAAGATTAATTGATCCTTCCAACATTCCGCCGGCAGCATTTTTTACGGCACCTGCAGTATGATCGAACCATCCGTTCCAGTTGTTTGTGCTTTCGTTACCGAGGAATAATGACCAGCCCATAACCTGTCCTGATTTACCCCACATCGCAGGATTCATTCCCCTTATGGAGTCAGAAACAAGAATGAAAACATCATTTCCTTTCTGCTGAGCTGATTCTGTTGCGATGTAAAGCTCAGTACCGTTCCAATCAAGATAAAGCTTGCCGCTACTGTTCTGAGAAACAACTTTAGCTGATGCATCAAGCTGACCATCCATTACATAATTCTGACCGCCGCCGCCGCCGGTTCCGAAATCTATATGAAAATCCTGACCGTTGTTGTTATTCCAGGTGTTATCATCGTAATGGATTACGAACGCAACACTGTTTACTTCCTGAACGGCATTATTGAGAGGCCCAAGCTTAATGGTTAATGTTCCTGCCGTATCAGGCCCCATGAAGGGTGATTCAACGGCGGGACCTGTTCCGTTAAAAAGAGTGGTTCCTGCAGGCCAGTAAACCTGATCAGGTGTAGTCCAGGTTGATCCCTGATAATTTACACCCCAGTGAAGTTTTCCGCCTTGGTTTGAATTAGTGATCTTGATTGTAATAGTATCATCTTTTGTCGGGTTAACGGGAACCCAGCTTACCGTGGTTCCGCCGCCACCACCGCCGCTGTTTGACTGCCCAACCCAGACATGCTGAATAGCAGTTTTGGTAACGTTATTGTTACTATCAATTGCCTCCATATAATAATCGAGCAGTTTGTTATTTATACCTGTTACATTGGCAAAATACTTTTTAGCCCTTACGATCGGCTGAGGTGTTGTTTGCGATGCAAAATCAATTGCAGTTGTAGGCAGTTCCTGCCATGAACCAACGTCAGAACCGCCTGCATAGAGTTCATTATGATTTGTCTCGGGCGAGTTAACCCCGTCTGCATCTTCTCTGTAGTATAATTTTACTGATTTAAGTCCGCTGATGTCATAAGCGTAAGTCCAGACTTCAAAGTTGGAAGGCATCTGAATATTCCACTCAGTACCACCGGGATTATAAGGTTCTCTCTGAGGAATAAAAAGTGTCGGAGGAGTATTATCCGGCTGACCCTGTGTAACATTTCTTGCAAAAGTAACAGCCTGATTAGAAGCGCGGGTGGGGTGTGAATCCCAGATTCCGCCAAGTGAACCATCCCAGTACCAGTAGTCACTCGCCAGACCGACCATCAGATACTTCCAGGCATTCTGAGTGTTTGAGCTGCCGGGATTTATCTGCTCAGCAGTGTAAACATAATTTTTAGCTGCTGTTATCACAGCCCAGCTGTTTCGGTCGGGTGAGTAACCCTGAGGATCGGGATCACCAAGCCACTTTTTGAATTCGGGATCACCGTTATCTGCACCGCTCCAGCTTCCTGATTCAACGTGTATAACATCATTGGGATCGGGTGGAAACATTTCAAGGTAGTCCTGAACAGTTGTACAGATAAATCTGGTAGGGTTTACAAGCAGCCAGTTCACAAAGCTCTGGAAGTTTGAACCGTAATATGATTCAGATCCGCCTCCGTAATTATCACCATCATGATGTAACACAATCAAAATCGGATGAGCCGGGTCAGTGTTATAAGACTCAAGCTGACTCATAACAGCTTCATAATTTAGTGCTCCGAATCCGCCTCTGCCGTCTTCGTTACCCATATATCTGTCTGCAGGAACAACAATTATTTTGCTTTCCTGACCTGTAACGGGGTCTATGTATTTTGCATAATGTGGTCTTCTTCCCCATGCAGCAGAGTTTCTTGTGGGAGCCCATAAACCATTGAGCTGAACCCAGTCATTGGGATTCGGATTGATCTGGTCAGCTTTATTTGGTTCGTAAATGTTACCTCCCGTACTGAAAGGATACCCCAATGCAGCACGGTCAAAGTGCACATTATCAACCAGCACCCATTCAATTCCCTCATCCTTAAGTCCGGGAATCATTCTGTTTACAAAAGCATTTTCAGGAGGGAAAATTCCTTTTGAGTAGGTTCCGGGGAAATTGATGTTGAATATATCTTTATGCATTTTGATCTGCCTGCGGATATCGGTATAATCTATAAGACCCATTAACGGGTGAAAATACCCGAAACCGACCATATCAAGTCTTGGGTTACCCAGAGATGTGTTGAGATTTTTTATGTAATTCCAGTGGGATTTCCAGTTAATGAAATTTCCGTTGCCATTGCTTTCAAGAGCGTTAAGATTTTCAATAAGTGTACCGCTGAAGCTTACCTGCGCACCAAAATGAGGCAGATTTGCATTAACACCCTTCATCACAGCATTTTTAGGCCAACTGGTATAGGGCCCTGTTCTTTGGTTATGTATATCAATTACCGAAAACGGATATCTGTTGTTCTGATCAGTCTGAATTACACTCTCATAAGGGAAGTAAATCGGCTGATGCATATGCCATAAAAAAGCTATATATATTGGTGGATTTGTTTTTGGAGTATCTTTTTTCGGGTCTTCTTTAAATCTGAACCCCAGGGAAAAAATCGAAACGAACACGATAAGAGTAGAGATACGGAGTATTCTGCTCATCAGGGCTTCCTCATAATTATCTAATAAACATAAATGAACTATTTTACCGGTCTTCCATTTATAAAATCTCTAAAGTATCACTGAACAGTGATATATACTATGAATTTCCGGCTCTATCTTTTTAGCCTTGGGCAACTAATAGGATACAGTATCATAAATGTATAACAGACCATAGATTATTGCAAGGAAAAATAAGATACATAAGATGGTTTTAGTAC
>CAYPMQ010000091.1:6924-11173 GCA_964411625.1 uncultured Ignavibacteriaceae bacterium | reverse complement strand
TGATTGCTATGGCTGATGTGCTATCAATTGGAGCCCTGTCGCTGGTTGTCTGCGGCGGTGTAAGTGCTGAAGAATTAGCTGCACTCGAAGCATTGAAAAAAGAAACTTCAAAGCTTGAGACTGATAACAGCGGACTCTTAAAGCAAAAGCAAGCTCTCGAAAACGAGATCAAAGAAAAAAATACAAAACTGGAAGAATGCAACAAACAGAAGCAGGAAACCCAGGCTAATTTAAAGAAAATGAACAAGTAGGAAGGAAGGAATAGATGAACAAAGTAAAATTCCTGGCTGTAATGGCTCTCTTTCTGCTCGCATCAGTTTCGACTTTAGCACAGAAAGAAATTACTCGTGAAGAGTATGAAAAACAGATGGCTGAATTCACTTCAAAGAAAAAAAATCTTGAAGGCGAAGCTGCCAATCTTCAGAAAGATATTGACAACCTGAAAAAACAGCTTGAATCAATTCAGAGCTATGAAAACTGTATTGAAGATCTGTACAAAATGGTGGGAGCTACCAAAGCCGATGTTGAAAAATTCGGTAAAATGATAAGCGAATTAGAGAGCAAAATTAAAAGATGCGAACCCCCGAAAGCTGACAGACAGAAAGATCTGGACGCTCTGAAAGACAACAAGATTTCTGCTCTTCCTCAGTATTACAAAAAAGTACATGAAGATTTACAGAAAATGTTAAATCAGTGCGAAGATCCCAAGCCTCAATCAACAATGTATAAAGTTGTTCCGGGTGACTGCTTATGGTGCATCGCAGCTAAAAATCAGTTCTACGGTGAAGGCAGATTATGGCCTGCAATCTATGACGCTAACAGAGATGTTGTAGGTGCAAACCCCAACTTAATCTATCCTAACCAGGAATTCAAGATCCCCAGCTTATCTGACAATGAAAAGGATTTAATCAGAAAACAGGGACCTAATTACAAATCAGCCCCGACCAACTAATTCACGGTCTGATTTGAGTACAAACTACTAAGTTTGATATTCCGGGCTCTTGGTTCGCATCAGAACTGAGAGCCTTTTTTTATTTAAAGGATTCTGATGGCGGTAATTGAAAAGAAACTCAATTTTGATAATTATGATCTGACCTCACTGTTCGGCGCCAATGATGCCTACATAAGACTTGTTGAATCAAAGTTCAGTTCTATGATTTTAGCAAGAGGCGGCAATATCACTCTGAAGGGTGAGGAAAATGAAGTTGCCAGCATTGAAAAGATCTTCAGGGAAATGGCGTTCACACTTAATACATCTAAAGTTCTCAGAGAACAGGATGTGAGAATGATTATTGAACTGACTGAAACCGGCAAACCGGCTAAAGGTGGAGAAGAAACTGAATCAATTGTTCTTTACACCAGGGATGATTTAATTAAAGCCAAAACCCCCGGCCAGATGAACTATCTCAAAAGTGCACAGTCTAACGATATATGTTTTGCAATAGGGCCGGCAGGAACCGGAAAGACTTATCTTGCTGTGGCTCTTGCGGTTGCGGCATTTAAAAAAGGCAGGATCAGAAAGATAATACTTACAAGGCCGGCAGTTGAAGCGGGTGAAAGACTCGGTTTTCTTCCGGGGGATCTGCGTGACAAGATTGATCCGTATCTGAGACCTCTTTATGATGCCCTTGAGGATATGCTGCCTCCTGAGCGTTTGAAATCAGCCATTGATAAAGGTGAAATAGAGATAGTGCCTCTGGCCTATATGAGAGGACGTACGCTAAACAGGGCATTCATTATTCTGGATGAAGCCCAGAATACTACCGAAATTCAGATGAAAATGTTCCTTACAAGAATAGGAGTTGAATCAAAGGCGATTATCACTGGGGATGTCACCCAGATAGATTTACCAAATAAGCAAACAAGCGGACTTGTGAAAGCGCAGGAAATTCTGCAGGGGATTGAAGGTATCGGGTTTGCTTATTTTGAAAAATCAGACGTGGTAAGGCACCGTCTTGTAAAAGATATTATAGATGCTTACGAAAAATTCTATGAAAATAAATAGTTGATGTATTTCAATAACGGGGCAGAAGAAAGCATTAATGCGATTCATGATGTTTGTAATTGCATTTGCGGGTATCATTTTTAACGGATGCGATGACTCACGAGAGGTGAAATCAGCCGGAGTAATGAGAACCAGTGACAGATACGAAGCTATCAAAAAACTTTGCCTCAGATATGAAGATGCAATAGTATTAAAAAACACTGCCGGCATTAATTCATCTTTTCTAGGTAAATCAGTGCTCATTGTGAATACAACTGCCGGAAGGGTTGTTGACGTGAACGGAAAGAGGTACCTTCAGGGTAAGATCAGGACTGATTCAGGAGAAGTTTTTGCAGCTCTGGAGATAAGTAACGAACTCGAGGAGCGATTTAACAATTATACCTATTCTGATATGATTTCGGCTGTCAGAATTGACTCTCTGTCAGAATCTCAAAGGATCTATTCAGTAAGTGCTTTTGATGGTGAAATATTAATAAGTTCGGGAACTGAAAAATATATAACCGGTATTCTGCTTGACTGGGAGGAAACGCCGCCGCTTTATCATTACGAACACATTGAAAACCAGAGATAAAAAAAGGGGCGGAAGCCCCTTTTTTACATACCTTCCATAAACGGAACAAATTTCCTTAATATAAAGAACAGGATTTCCCATCCTATCCAGATACCGAAAACCAGATAAAAGTACTTCTTCGGGTCCGGGGACCTGAAAAGCTTCGCCATACCAATAGCAATGACCGCATAAGACCAGATCTTAAAAGGATCTATGATACCGGCAAAGTACATCGGAGATGTTCTTTCGATGGTAACAAAAGAATTGATTGATGTATCCGGTATGAATTTATTCATAACCATCGCCAGAATAGTTGTAACCAGTACCTGGATCATGGAAATTACAGCCACAAGTCCGTTTGCAACCATGGCCCCCTGATAAGTTGCATCATCCTTAAAAGAAAATTTTGCAATCAGAAAGTACAGGCCGCAGATAATAAAAAATATTAAAAATGCACCTACGAAAATGGAAACACCCTGAATAGCCATAAAAACAGGAGAATTCATATTTTTAAGCTGATCATCAAGTTTTTCTTTCTGCTCCCTGACTTGTTCCCGGGTAAGTTTTCCTTCCTTCTGCTGTTCATCGAGCATTTTATATACTCTCTGTTTCTGCTGCTCCTGAATTTCGGCAGCAATGGCAGGATTGGAAGTTTTCACAAAGTTAGAAGCAATTATCAGAATGAGCAGGATAAAGAAGGGCAGCAGCCAGTCAATTGTCTTAAGAGGGAAAGCAGCAACTGAAGAAAAGGTTGCGGCAGGGGAGCTGAGAATACCGGTAATTTTATCGGTAAAGCTCAGTTCTTCCTGAATGGATTCCTCCTGCAGGTTTTCCTGCTCATTAAAGTTTTCAGACATTTTTTCTCCGGTAAAATTAATATTTGCACACTAAAGTTAGTTACATGTAAAGTATATCACAAGCGAATTTTAAAATATTGTTAATGCATTTATTTGTAGTAATTTACACTTCATTGATTTAAACCTTTTACCGCTGCAGTTTGTCATAAATACAATCAACAATTCATTCATTATTCACTAGCAAGGTTCTATGAAAAAATTCTTACTCACGACCAGTTTACTTATGTTTGTGTTATCACCGCTTTTAACCGTGCTGATGGCACAACCGCAGCCTCCTCAGAATCTGACGGCTGTAGCAATTACATCCACACATCATGTGGGTGTAAAACTGAAATGGCAGGGTGGCACGGCTACCTCTCCGGTACGTTATAAAATCTTCAAAAAAGAGGGCCAGATTTCGGATACTGGTTCTTACCGGATTCTGGCTTCAAATCTCTTCAGAATGGATTATTATGATTACAGGGTTGTTCCGGGCGGAACATACAGTTATTATGTTGTAGCCTATAATAATTTGGGTTCAAGTGATCCTTCCATACCTGTTGAAATTACCCTTGGCACACCGCCGCCTCCGCAGTCAGCAATTTTAACCGGACAGCTTACAGATGAAACCACAGGACTTCCCGTTCCCAGAGGATATGCAAAGCTTTTTGCACAGAATTCCTATTACACAAAATATGTACAGGCTGATTCAAACGGATTCTTCAAACTCAAGGTTAATCCCGGAACCTATTACCTTCTGAATGGTGCAATGGGTTACTTTATGGAATATTATGATAATGTTCCGAGAATTCAGGATGCAACTCCTGTTGTTCTTACTAACGGTGACAGCCTTGTTTA
>CAYPMQ010000091.1:2018-6824 GCA_964411625.1 uncultured Ignavibacteriaceae bacterium | reverse complement strand
TTGATACCAGCGGCACAGGAGTTATGTCGTTCGTAACAGCATTCCTTCAGCCGGGCTCAAACATTACACCATTCACAAGACGTCATTATTCAGTTGTTACTGATTCTTCCGGAAATTACTCATTTAACAATATGACCCCCGGAAATTATCTTCTTTTTACCCGTCCGCAGGGCGGAAACCTGAAGCCTAATTATTACACAATCAGCGGTGCACAGGTTTACAACTGGAGAGATGCTGATTCAGTGGTTGTAGATGATGCAAATGTTGTTTCGGGTATCAATATCAATGTATATCCGAGACCTGATTCGGGCAACTCAGTAATTTCAGGAGTAGTACGTGATCCGCAGGGCACTGCCGTAAATGGCGCAACTGTGTACGCAATTGACAACAATAATGAAATTGCCGGATTTGCTATTACAAACAGCAAAGGCAGATATATTATGGATGATGTTCTTCCGGGTGTTTATACAATAACGGCTGATAAAGTTGATTATTATGTTGTCAATACAAACACTGCAGATGTTAATGCAGGCAATAACTTCTCAGCAACAGCGGATCTCTCGATCAATCCCGGCGTAGTTAATGACGTTAAGAGCGAAGTATCTGAAATCACATCATATGAATTATATCAGAACTTCCCGAATCCTTTCAATCCGAGCACCACAATTAAGTATGCTCTGCTTAAAAATGGTGAAGTAAGCCTTAAGGTTTACAACATCCTCGGTAAAGAAGTTTCAACTCTGGTTAACAGATATCAGAATGCGGGTGTATATTCTGTAACATTTGATGCATCGGCTCTTTCAAGCGGTGTTTATTTCTACACTCTTGAAGCCAACGGTATCACAATGACAAAGAAACTTACACTGCTTAAGTAATAGCTTCAAAAATTATCTTTTTACAAAGCCCGTCTCCCGACGGGCTTTTTTTTATCATCTGGTCCGGGGAGAAGGCGGAAAACGGGGATGTCCGGAGTCAGCAATCAGAAAGGTTCTTCAAGAGTTCTTAAATCAGATTAAGCGATGAATTCTTGTTAATCATGATTAATATTCCGGCAGAGTACTCAAAAAGTTATGTACAGAGCGGCAATCGGCACTTTGATGTATTTATTTGTATGAATACAGCAAGCTTACTTAATTTTATTACTTCCTCTGACAGCTCCTTTCTTTGAATTAATTCTCAACATTCGTATATAAGAGATATCAAATTGAAAGAAATATGAACAAAAGTTTTTTCCTGATTTTCGGAATTATTATTGTCTTTTCGGTGATTCTCTGGTTTGCACTTGATGATCTGACTAAGAAAAAATCTGATGCGGTATTTATTGAGCTTACCCTGAAAGAACCTTCAGGGCTGGTGATAGAAGATGACTCAGGATTCATGTGGGTGATTAGTGATAAAGACGGGCACCTCGCTAAAATAAACGGACTGGGTGAGATAATAGAGGAAAGATTTATTAAAGATGCAGATTATGAAGGAATAACAATTGTGGATGACAGCACTTTGTGTGTGGTAAAGGAAAAAAGAGGGGAACTGGTATTCATATCAAGACAGACGGGGGAAGTTCTTAGAGTTCATGCACAGAAACTTTTCAAAGATGCAAAGTCCGGAATTGAGGGAATCACTTATGATGCAAGCAGAAAACAGTTTTATCTTGTTAAAGAAAAAGATCCCGGACTGCTAGTAACCCTTGACTCCGTATTAAATGTGGTCAGGATAGATACTCTGAAGTTTGCTTCAGACTATTCAGACATTTATTATGACAAGAAGGCTGACTGCATCTGGATCTCATCCGATGAAGACGAAGTTATTTTTAAGTGTGACCCTGATGGCAGGCCTTTAATGAAAATAAAAACCGATATCCCCAAGGTGGAGGGAATATCGGTTAATTATAACGAGAAGCGGATTTATTTTGTTTCCGATGAACTTAACGGTTTATTTTATCTTCCGCTTAAATAAATCAGAGATATTTTTTAACAGTTTCCTCAAGTGACGCAACTGCCTTATCGATATTGTGAATATCACGGGCACCTGCTGTTGCAAGGTGAGGTCTGCCGCCGCCGCCTCCGCCAAGAATTTTGGCAATATCACCGACTATTTTGCCTGCGCTCAGATTTTTTTCTTTCATAAGCGAATCTGATACAGTACAGACAAGACCAACTTTTCCATCAATTACTGATACGAGAAGTCCCACACCATTTATCATTTTAAGTCTTAATTCGTCACCGAGGTTTTTAAGTTCATCAGTATCCGAAACCTCAACTTTTCCTGCATACAGATTAATGTCTTCGAAAGAAACGGCTGAAGCAATAATTGAATCAACCTGGGATAGCTTTCCTTTCAGTTTAAGAGCGGCAATTTCCTTCTCGAGTTTTTTCTTTTCTTCATGCAGTTCAGCGATTTTTTCTTCTTGCTCTTTTGCTTTGGAAATCTGGCTGTAAATGTATTGTTCAACGCCGGCTCCTGTAACGGCTTCAATCCTTCTGACTCCGCTTGCAATTGAAGACTCGCTGATAATCTTGAAAATCCCGATCTCCGCTGAATTTTTAACATGTGTTCCGCCGCAGAACTCCATGGAGAAATCACCGAACTGAACCACATTTACAAAATCGCCGTATTTATCACCAAAAAACATGAGCGCACCCATCTTCTGCGCTTTTTCAATAGGGACATTCCTGTGATGAAGAAGGGGTGTGTTCTTTCTTAATTCTTCATTAACGATGATTTCTATTTCTCTGAGTTCTTCAGGGGTGACTTTCTGATAGTGAGTGAAGTCAAATCTGAGTCTGTCAGGCCCCACATAAGAACCGGCCTGCTGAACATGAGTGCCAAGAACTTTACGCAGCGCCGAGTGCATATAGTGTGTGGCTGAGTGATTTCTCATGATATCCAATCTTCTGCCGGAATCTATACGCGCAAGTACATCCATGCCAAGGCTGAGAGTTGACTGAGCCGGGTTTTCAAGAACGTGAACAGTTTTTCCCTCAACTTTAAATACATCCGGAACTGATAACCTGGTATCGCCGATTGTAAAAATACCTGTATCATCTATCTGTCCGCCGGCTTCAACATAAAACGGGGTTTTATCCAGTATTACAAGATCAACGTTTTCCTCTTTTTTATAGCCGATTATTCTTCCATGAGTCTCGTAACTTTCATAACCGAGGAATTCTGAATCGCTAACTTCTTCGGTTATAAAGTGGTCAAGCCCTGTGGGAATCACAGCAACACCGGCAAATTTACTTTTGGATGCCTCCCTTGCACGTTCACGCTGTTCCTGCATCAGCCTCTCAAAGCCCAGCTCATCAAGTTCAAAACCATTTTCGATGGCGAGAATTCTGGTGAGATCAAGCGGAAAACCATAAGTGTCATAAAGCTTAAAGCTGTTTTCACCGGAAAATATTTTCAGCCCGCCGGTGCGCATCTCTGCCGCCACAGCCTCAAATAGTTCGAGACCCCGGTCAAGAGTTTTGTTAAAGTGATCTTCCTCTATTTTGATAATCTTCTTAATGTAGTCGCATTTTGATGTTATTTCAGGAAAAACATGCCCCATCTGTTCTGAAAGAGTATCAACAAGTTTGAAAAGAAATGGTTCTTTCAGGTTTATTTTTCGACCGTATCGTGAGGCTCTTCTGAGAATTCTTCTGAGTACATAACCCCGCCCTTCGTTCCCGGGAACAGCGCCGTCACCGATCGCAAAAGTTAGGGTGCGGACATGGTCTGCAATAACCCTGATCGGTACAATATCATTTTTGTCAGTATAATCCGCGCCTGATATCTCCTCAATTTTCCTGATCAGAGGCATGAAAATATCAGTATCGTAATTGGAGGTTTTACCCTGAATTACCGCGCAGAGTCTTTCAAAGCCCATTCCCGTATCAACATGTTTTGCGGGCAGTTCATGAAGAACACCATTTTCATCTCGGTTAAACTGAATAAAAACGAGATTCCAGATTTCTATACAGTCAGGTCTTCCTGCATTGACATATTCAGGATTGTTATAATCATCAGAAATATTGATATGAATCTCGGAACAGGGTCCGCAGGGACCGGTATCGCCCATTTCCCAGAAGTTATCCTTTTCATCGAATTTCAGGATATGGTCAGGATTGATATCGGTATGATTTTTCCAGATTTCCATTGCTTCATCATCGGTGCGGTAAACGGTGGCCCACATTCTTTCCTTGGGCAGTCCGTACTTAACAGTGAGCAGATCCCATGCCCACATGATGGCTTCTTTTTTATAATAATCACAAAAAGACCAGTTGCCGAGCATCTCAAAAAATGTATGGTGGTAAGTATCGTGTCCCACTTCTTCAAGGTCATTATGTTTTCCGGATACGCGGATACATTTCTGAGTATCGGCAGCACGGGTATATTCTCTTTTACCGGTTCCGAGGAATACATCTTTAAACTGGTTCATTCCTGCATTTGCGAACAGGAGGGTGGGGTCTTCATAAGGAACTACGGGTGAACTGTGAACAATTTTATGCTGTTTTTCCTGAAAGAAATCTAAAAACTTTTGTCTTATCTCTGCGGATGTCATATCTGCCTTTTAATTAGAAAAATTTAACTTTTGTTGTGGCTGAAGCTCTCGTACCGGAGGCTTTGTCTTTTATCTCAAGCTTCACTGTATATTCACCGGTTCCGGGATTCATCACAAGAATCTGAGATTCTATTTTGGTATCGGGAATCCTCTCGCTGTTTTTACCCGAGAGATTTCCGTCTGAATTACCCGCTTTTGAACCGTCAGGACCGGTGACCTCAATGATATAATCGAGATCGTATTTAAACTCTTTATTCTCTTCG
>CAYPMQ010000091.1:0-1918 GCA_964411625.1 uncultured Ignavibacteriaceae bacterium | reverse complement strand
GATACGAGATCTTCAACGCCTTTTAAAGGAAAAGCATTGTAAACAGAAGCTCTGAGTCCACCGACGGATCTGTGTCCTTTAAGGCCGTCAAATCCTGCTGCGGTTGCTTCTGAGATAAGTTTCTTTTCGAGATCCTCACCGGGGAGTCTGAATGTAATATTCATCAGAGAGCGGCTTTCTTTTACGGCATGTCCCTTATAGAAACCGTTGCTGTCATCAATACATTTATAAAGCAAGTCAGCTTTTTTCTTATTCAGCTCATACATAGCATCAAGACCACCCATACTGAGTAAATGTTTGGCAACCAGATCAATAATATATATTCCGAATGTGTTCGGGGTATTATAGAGAGAATCATTTTCCGCATGCGTTTTGTAATTAAGCATAGTATGCAGTGAATCTGATGATCTTTCAAGCATATCTTTTCTGATGATTACAAGCACAACTCCCGAGGGGCCAATATTCTTCTGAGCACCGGCATAAATGAGAGCATATTTTGAAACATCGATCTTCTTATGAAGAATATCTGATGAAGCATCGCAAATCAGGGGCACGCTTCCGACTTCAGGTTCCTTATGGAACTGGGTGCCGAAGATGGTGTTGTTTGAGGTAAAATGAACGTAAGCAGCTTCAGGATCGAGTTTAAGTTCTGACTGGTCAGGAATTCTTGTAAAGTTTTCTGCCTCTGTTGAAGCCGCAATATTCGGAGTGCCAACTCTCTTTGCTTCTTTCACTGCTTTTTTGGACCAGGTTCCCGTGACGATGTAATCTGCCTTGTTTACGGGAGGCATAAGGTTCATCGGTACCATAGAAAACTGAAGGCTTGCTCCGCCCTGAAGAAAGAGTATATGGTAATCATCACTGATACCGAGAAGATTTTTGATTCCATCTTTAGCAGAGGCATGAATTGCATCAAAGGTTTTTGATCTGTGGCTGATTTCGAGAATTGACATTCCTACTCCCGGAAGGGCAAAGAAGTCTTTCTGGGCCTGAAGGAGTACTTCTTCAGGGAGAATTGCCGGACCGGCACTAAAATTATAAATTCGTTTTTCCATTTCGATTCCTTAGATTAGGTGTGTTAATAAACCATCGCGTAATTTGGGCTCAAACCATGTTGATTTGGGCGGCATAATTTCACCTGCGTCAGAAATGTTCATCAGGTCATCAAGAGAAACGGGATACATCGAAAATGCGACTGCGAACTTTCCTGAATCAACAAGTTTTTCAAGCTCGGCAGTACCTCTTATTCCGCCGACAAAATCGATTCTTTTATTTGTTCTCGGGTCATCAATGCCCAGAACCGGACTGAGCAGAAAATTCTGAAGAATTGAAACATCAAGGGTATCACCGAGGGACTGTGCACCTTCAATTTTGCCATTTTTAATATGTTTTGCAGACAGGGTCAGTGAGTACCATGTCTTATCAAGGTACATTCCAAAGCTTCTCGGAGCGGAGGGTTTTGCACTTGCCGCAGGAGTAACATCAAAATCCATTGAAATTCTTTTAAGATATTCTTCTTTACTCAGACCGTTAAGATCATGAATTACCCGGTTGTAATCGAGAATTTTCAGTTCCTCAGCAGGGAAAAGCACTGCTATAAAATAATTGTACTCTTCAGCTCCGGTGTGTGCAGGATTATTGTCTCTTTTCACTGCTCTTGCTCTTGAGGCAGATGCCGCACGGTGATGACCGTCTGCAATGTAGAGATTTCTGACTGAGGCGATTTCATCTATAATAAGAGAATTATATTCCGGACTAACTTTCCAAACCTGATGGCGGATGCCGTCACCTGCTGTAATATCATATAATGACCCGCCTTTTTTCACTTCTGTAACAAGATCGTTAACTGTTTTAACTCCCTTATAAGTCAGAAAGACCACTCCTGTCTGTGCACCGGTAGTAACTATATGATTAGTTC
>CAYPMQ010000090.1:0-11185 GCA_964411625.1 uncultured Ignavibacteriaceae bacterium | reverse complement strand
GCAACGGCACTGATGACGGCATTTTACATGTTCAGACTTACAAATCTGACATTTTTCGGGAAAGAGAGATTTGATCATCACCACGTTCATCCTCATGAATCTCCGGCTGTGATGACGGTTCCCCTGATGATTCTTGCCGTTTTATCAATATTCGGCGGTTTCCTCGGAATACCAGAAATCTTCAGCGGTGAGGGAGGAAATGCAATAAAGAACTGGCTGTATCCCGTTTTCAAAGATGCAAATCTGAAACTTCATGCACATACAGCACACTCTCATTTTGAAGAACTTCTTCTGATGGGGTTATCAGTTGCAGGGGCAGCATTAGCAATATACTTCGCTAGACATGTTTATATAAACAAACCCGAAATTGCATCAAATACGGCAGCAAAATTCAAGGGAGTTTATAATCTTCTTTTCAATAAATACTTTGTTGATGAGGCTTACGATAAAGCAGTTGTAAACCCGATAGTCAGGGGTTCGGAAAAAGTATTATGGAAATTTACTGATACCGGAATAATAGACGGCCTTATCAACGGAACAGCCAAAATAATCGGCAAAATTTCAGAGTATATCAGAACTGTGCAGACCGGTGTTACACAAACTTACGCCGTTGTAATGATGATAGGCATAGTTATTACATTTTTATGGATCATCCTAAGCTTTTAATTCGATATGGAAAATAATTACTTAACTTCAATACTTTTACTGATTCCCATTATCGGTTCGCTTCTTGTAATGGCCTTGCCGGCAGCCAATAAATCACTGATCAGAATTTATGGTCTGGTGGTTTCACTGATTATTTTTGTCTTTTCCCTGGTAATGTACCTGGGATTCGATCCGGCAAAAGAGGGATTTCAGTTTGTACAGCAGCTTCCATGGATTCCCTCTCTGCAGGTCACTTACTATGTGGGCGTTGACGGGCTTTCATTATTAATGGTATTGTTAACCACTTTTATAACACCGCTTGCACTTCTTTCAACCTGGTCATCAATAGATACAAAGCTGAAAGAGTTCACATTTTTCATGCTGATGCTTGAAGCAGGCATGATTGGTGTGTTTGTATCACTTGATCTCTTCCTTTTCTATATTTTTTGGGAGGCAATGCTGATCCCGATGTATTTTATCATCGGTATATGGGGCGGAAAAAACAAAATATATGCATCAATCAAGTTCTTTATCTACACAATGGCCGGCTCATTGCTGATGCTTATCGCAATTATCTGGCTTGCTATTTCAGCATCGGACTTTAAGGACGTCGGATTCACTACAAATCTGCTGGAGTTATATAAAGTTGGTCCCGAACTTTCGAGAAATGTTCAGAACTGGATGTTCCTTGCGTTTACGTTAAGTTTTGCTATTAAAGTGCCTCTTTTTCCGTTCCACACCTGGCTGCCGGATGCTCACGTTGAAGCACCAACCGCAGGCTCAGTAATACTTGCAGGAGTACTCCTGAAGATGGGTACTTATGGTCTTGTAAGATTCTGTCTGCCGTTGTTCCCTCAGTCAGCAATCCAGTTTGCCCCATATATATCTGCGCTTGCTGTTATAGGCATTATATATGGTGCTCTTGTTGCCATGGTTCAGAAAGATATGAAAAAACTGGTTGCATATTCATCGGTTGCACATCTTGGTTTTGTTGTCCTCGGTATCTTCAGTATGAATACTGAAGCTATGCAGGGAGCTATAATTCAGATGGTTAACCACGGACTTTCAACCGGTGCACTCTTCCTTATGGTTGGTTATATTTATGAAAGAACTCACACGAGAGAAATAGCTCACTATGGCGGAATTGCAAAAGTAGTACCCGTTTTTGCAACTTTGTTGCTTATAGTCTCGTTATCTTCTATAGGACTACCGGGACTTAACGGATTTATTGGTGAGTTTCTCATCTTACTGGGGTCATTCAAATCACCTGTATTAAATAACTGGCTATTCTCAATAATTGCTGCTTCCGGCGTAATATTTGCCGCTGTATATCTTCTCTGGATGTACCAGAGGGTATGTTTCGGCAAAATTACAAATGAAGAAAACAATTCCCTTAAAGATCTAAACAGCAGAGAAATTTTAATCCTTATTCCGTTACTGGTCTTCATAGTCTGGATTGGTGTATATCCTTCTACATTCCTGGGGATGACAGAAGGCGTTGCTGATCAGATAATTAAGAGTGTATTAGTAACTATGAATTAAGGATTTCTATGAATATGATGAAAATTCTGACTCTGTTTTTTTTGCTCGTGCTGCCTCTTGCGCTTCAGGCTCAGGTAAACCAGGGCGATAATAATACTGCGTTAACTGCAAGCACACAACAGACGCTGACGCAGGGTTCTGCCCCGGTTTCTGAAGAAAATGCTGCAGAGCTCCCCCCTGTATGGCTGGTCATTCCTTTTGCGCTGCTGCTTGCAATGATTGCAACGGGGCCGCTCTTTTACGCCCATTTCTGGGAGCATCATTACCCGAAAATTTCATTTGCTCTCGGGGCGATAGTTGCCGGTTATTACATATTTGTACTCAAGGATTTTTATCACGTAAAGCACTCGCTTGCTGAATATATTTCATTTATTGCTCTGCTTGGCTCTCTGTTCGTTGCCAGCGGTGGTATTCTGATCCGGGTTAATAAAAAAGCAACCCCGTTATTTAATACCATGTTCCTGCTTTTCGGCTCAGTTATTGCCAATGTAATTGGTACAACAGGCGCTTCAATGCTCCTGATAAGACCATTAATGAGAATAAACGAAGGCAGATTAAAAGCTTATCATATAATATTCTTTATTTTTACAGTCAGTAACGTCGGCGGTGGTCTTACACCAATCGGTGATCCGCCGTTATTTCTCGGATTTTTAAGAGGAGTGCCATTTTTCTGGGTTATAGCACATGTCTGGGAAATCTGGATTCCGACAATTCTGATTATTTTAGCAGTCTTCTACATTGTTGATAAAAGGAATACTGCCGAATCTTCAAAGCAGCTCAGAGACGGAGCCAAAACTTATGAGTTCAAAGGTCTTAAGAATCTAGTTTATCTCCTGATTATCCTGATTGCGGTCTTCATTGATCCCGTTATCATGTCATGGGTTCCCAAATTACCCGGAGGAATCATCGGTATCAGAGAGATCATCATGTTCAGCGTGATGTATCTGGCGTATGCCCGTGCTGATAAAGAAGCCCTTAAAGGAAATGATTTTAACTTCCATCCCATTCAGGAAGTTGCCTATCTTTTCATAGGAATTTTTATGACCATGATTCCTGCACTGCAGCTTATTGCGCATCAGGCAGGTCTTATGGGAGATAAACTTCACAGCACTTCATTTTACTGGACAACGGGTCTTTTTTCGGGAATTCTTGATAATGCCCCGACTTATCTGAACTTCCTAAGTGCTGCGATGGGTAAATACGGACTTGATATAAATGCCGGGCCAAGTGTCGTTCTTGGATTTGCACATTCACATAAAGATTATCTGGTGGCAATATCGGTTGGAGCAGTGTTCTTCGGAGCTCTTACCTACATTGGCAACGGACCAAACTTTATGGTTAAAGCCATCGCCGAAAAATCGGGTATGAAAATGCCAAGCTTTTTTGAGTATATCTGGAAGTATTCACTTCCTCTCCTTATTCCGATATATTTTTTAATCTGGCTGGTATTTTTTCATTTTAACATAATTCAATATTTTTAGCAGACAGTACAATATTAACAGTTATGGATTTTAGTTTAGCAGACATTCATTATTACCTGCCGCTTATTATAGTGGCATCAGCAATCCTCGTAACTCTGGTTGTTGATATGTATGCAAAAGCACCGGTTGGAATAGTTTCCTGGATAACGGGGATATCACTGATTTCGGCTGCTTATTACTCATTGTGGACAATAGGAGACCAGGCAGTTCTTTTTAACGGAATGCTTGCTGCCGGAGGAATGGTAAATATATTTTATTTTCTTTTCACTTTCGGCGGGCTTATAGTCACATTCTTTACTGTTGATTACATCAAGAAAGTATCTATATACAAAGGAGAATATTACATTCTTCTGCTTTCAGCGATACTTGGTATGATGCTGCTGGCTTCCGCCAAAGATTTTGTAATGATCTTTATAGGGTTGGAGCAGATGTCAATCTGTTTCTACATACTTGCCGGATTCCAGCGCAGAAGGGACAAGTCAAATGAAGCAGCGCTCAAATACTTTTTACTCGGATCGTTTGCAACGGGTTTCATAGTTTATGGTATCGCCCTTATATATGGCAACACAGGAACTCTTAATATAGATCTTGTAAGCCAGAGGATAACCGATCCCGCAAATCACAGCCTGCTTTCCATGATTGGCATTGTATTGTTTCTTATCGGCTTTTCGTTTAAGATTGCCGCAGTACCTTTTCACATGTGGGTGCCCGATGTTTACCAGGGAGCACCCACAACCACTACCGCCATCATGTCAACAGGCGGAAAAACAGCAGCTTTTGCTGCCATGATTATTACTCTCGGAGCAATTGTTACCCAGGATTCGAAACATCTGTTTACACCGTACATCTCTGTGGTGGCAACACTTTCAATGATTATAGGAAGTGTCATTGCACTTTCTCAGAATAATATCAAGAGAATGCTTGCTTACTCATCAATTTCTCATGCGGGCTATATGCTTATCGGGCTGGCAGCTGGTAATGCCGATGGAATACATGGTATTGTATTTTATCTTGCTGCCTACTCATTTATTAATCTTGGTGCATTCGGAATTATAGCCATGATTGAATCTGCCGAAGAAAAGAACCTTGAAATAAGCGATTACAGTGGACTGGGAACAAAATATCCCGTTCTTGCAGGTCTTCTCGCTTTATTTATGTTCTCACTTTCAGGTTTACCCCCGTTCGCGGGCTTTTTCGGTAAATATTATGTTTTTTATGCCGCATTAAAATCGAATCTCCTCTGGCTGACTATTGTGGGTGTGCTCTCAAGCGTAATAAGCGTGTACTTCTATCTGAGAGTTGTTGTGGTGATGTATTTTGGTAAACAGGAATCGGAGCTTAAAGTCTATAATTCAAATCCTGCCCTTGTCGGAATTCTTATTTCGGCCATACTTACGGTTCTTATGGGTGTTTTACCGGGTTCTGTTATAGATTTAATATCAAAATTATATTAATCAAGTAAAAAAATTTTTATAATAATCCCGGTTAATCCGGGATTTTTTTTATGAAGTATCTTTATAAATGTGATCAGATAAGATCGATAGACAGCAAAGCGATAAACGAACTCGGTTATCCCTCGGTTCTGTTAATGGAAAACGCTGTGTTCAGTATAGTAAGGCATACGCGGGAATTTTTGAAATCCGGTTTCAGGGGTAAAAAAGCACTTATAGCCTGCGGACGGGGAAATAACGGCGGTGACGGACTCGCCCTTGCTAGACATCTATACACCGAAGGAGCTCACGTTATTGTCTTTCTGCTTCAATCAGATTCGCCACTCTCTGAAGATGCTTCAGTGAATTTTGAAATCCTTAAAAATCTTGAAAAAGATACAGATGCACTGATAATACAGCATGAGATCAGAGAATTAAATGAGATTATTAAAATTAATCCCCCGGATTTTGTCTTTGATGCTCTGCTTGGCAGCGGTGCCAGAGGAACACTTAGCGAGCCGTTTACGGCTGCAGTAAATCTGCTTAATAATCTTCCGGGCGTTAAAATTGCCGTAGATATACCAACCGGGCTGAACGGCGATTCCGGTTATACTGATCTTGCATTCAGAGCAGACCTGACTGTTTCACTCGGTGGATTAAAAACAGGACTCTTCATGGGAAGCGGGATTGCATTTGCCGGAAAGGTCGTTGAAGGGAGTATTGGTGTTCCTGACACAATTTTTGATGGGATGGTTCCTGCTGCATATCTGACGGAAGAAGCCGATGTAATAAAAGGGATTCCCGTTAAAACAAGAAATATTAACAAATATAGTGCCGGGAGGGTGACAGTGCTGAGCGGATCCGCTGATTATCCCGGAGCGGCCATTCTGACAGCAAAAGCGCTTTTGCTTAGCGGTGCGGGTTCACCGTTTCATTTTGTGCCTGTGAAGATCAGGAACTATCTCGTAAATGCGGTTCCTGAAGTTGTAACTGTTCCGTATGAACCCGAACAGCTTTATGACCAGGAAAACAGGGATTTGTTTCTTGCTCACGCGGCAAAATCTGCTGCAGTTCTGATTGGTCCCGGCCTCGGAAGGAGCACGGAGATTTCGGAATTTGTAAAAAAAATGCTCCATAAGCTGGCAGGGAAAAAAGTTATTGCCGATGCCGATGCTCTGTACCCGATGTATGACGGCAGATATAAAAATTTTGATCTGGAAGGATTTTTGCTCACACCACATGAAGGTGAATTTTCAGGACTTCTGGGAATCCCTGCCGATGAGATCCGAAGGGATCTTATAGGTTATGGCAGGGATTTTTGCAGAGAAACCGGTGCACGCCTGATTCTGAAAGGTGCTTCAATGATCTTTTTTGATAACCGTGGAGAAAAAATTACGATTAATCCCACCGGGAACAGTGGTCTCGCAAAATTCGGCAGCGGAGATGTTCTGAGCGGTATACTTGCATCTTTTACTGCTCAGGCAGGTAATATGGAGAGTGACACTGTAACAGCGGCGATGTATGTATTCGGAGCTGCAGCCGATAGCCTGTTGCAAAAGAAGGGTGTGCATGGATATATAGCTTCCGAAACGGCCGAGGAAATACCATACGTGATTAAAAAACTGACGGGAAACTGAATCATTTATTAAAATTACTGATGAATATTAATATTAAAAAAAATCTGGCGCTCACGGCTCTGTTAATTTACTGGGGTCTGATACTTGTTCTGACTTCATTACCTCAGGATAATATGCCAAATGTTCAGACAAATGATAAATTAAGCCATTTTTTTGCCTATCTGGGATTATCATTTCTGTTTTATTCTTATCTCCGACTGAAAAGAGGGATTGATTCACATAAGAAACAGATTATTACACTGGTATTATCAGTCGTGATCATTTACGGTGCACTTGATGAAATACACCAGATGTTTGTTCCCGGCAGATCTGCTGACATAATTGACTGGATAGCTGACTCACTTGGTGCTGTTTCCGGTGTACTTATTATAACCGGTATTGAAAAGTATATGCCCTTTTTATTTTGGGGAAAACAAGGAAGAGAAGCCGGTAAGATGTGAATAATTGAATTAATCAACAAGATAACTTATTACATATGAAATCATGGATAAAAATTTATGTATGATTTAAAAAATCTTTTCCTGAGAATAAAAAAATTTTTATTTTTAAGCTCATTTTAAACGATATTATTAAGTTTGAATTCCGCCACGAATCCGGTTTGAAAAACGGAGTTCAATTGCAAAAAAAGTTTTTTTGTGAAGTGATAACCCGGAACAAATAAGGTTGTCCGGAAGTAAAATAAAATAGAACGTCAGTAAAGAAATTTATATTAATTATTTATGCTTGGAGGTATAAATGCCACTCATTAAATCAAAAGACGCTGATCTCCGGGGTAAATATCAGAGAGTATTTGAAATCAGCCTGATTATAGCGCTTGCGCTTATGATTGTTGCTTTTAAGTTTTTCCCTGATATGAAGGCTCAGGAAATAGCTTTCGAAGGTCCGCAGGAACTCTTCAAGGTTGAAGATATACAGCAGACCAAACAGGAAAACAGACCTCCGCCGCCGCCTAAGCCGCCGGTGCCGGTTGAAGCTCCGTCAGATAACAATATCGATGATATTGCTCTTGATGATACAGAAATTGATGAAACCGAAGTAATGAATGAACCCCCGCCTCCGCCAAAGCAGGAAGAAAGCAAGAAGGTTGT
This sequence comes from uncultured Ignavibacteriaceae bacterium, assembly GCA_964411625.1. GTDB lineage: Bacteria > Bacteroidota > Ignavibacteria > Ignavibacteriales > Ignavibacteriaceae > JABWCA01. The sequence goes on along the minus strand of CAYPMQ010000090.1, from coordinate 3,362 downwards.
TGAAGAGGAACCTACTTACTTCGTAGCAGTAGAAGAAATGCCGGAGCCGATAGGAGGAATAGGTGCAATTCAGGGTAAAATAGTTTATCCCGAAATTGCAAAAAGAGCAGGAGTTGAAGGAAGAGTTTACGTACTTGCGTTCGTTAATGAAAACGGTGACGTTACAAAGGTACAGGTGCTCAAAGGCATAGGCGCAGGTTGTGATGAGGCTGCTATGGCTGCTGTGCAGTCAACAAAGTTCAAACCGGGAAAACAGAGAGGAAAATCTGTTAAAGTACAGGTTTCAATTCCCGTTCTCTTTAAGCTTCAGTAATAACAGATTAAGCATGATGAATAAGCCGCTTTAAAACAAGCGGCTTTTTTGCTTTAAAGTGCTCACCCTGCTCAAAATCAGCATCCGCTGGCCCCGATTATTAACCACTCAACGATGTATCAAACCGCCTCTGTAAATCATGACTTGTTAACTTGGAACTCTTTCAGTGAATCTGTAGTTTTAAAAGTGAACTATTAGTCATTTTTTGAACAATTGGTCATTTGATGGAACAAGAGAATATTGGCAGGAAAGAAAGAGAAAAACTTTTTAAGCGTTCAGAAATTCTGACCGCTGCGGCGGAGCTGTTTTTCCATAAGGGCTTTACGGCTTCTACTCTTGATGATATAGCTTTGAAGGCGGAATTCGGAAAAGGAACAATCTATAATTATTTCTCCAGCAAAGAGGAAATTTATCTCAGTATAGTAGAAGATTTCATTCATAAGTTTATAGAGATAGTTAATGAAGCTGATACAAGCTCAGCGTCATTTGAAGAGTTCATATCAGAATATATCAGGAAATTGTACTGTTTCTGTCATGAAAATAAAGTTGGTTACACTCTTTATGTCAGAGAATTTTCGGATATCAACCTGGATACTGTGATTCGAGATAAATGCGCTTATTTTGACCGATATCCGCAGATGTTTCAGCCTTTTATTAACCGTTTTAAGGAAGCACAGAAAGAGGGATTAATAACGGACAGATTTGAAATTGAGAATATTATTTTATTTGTGCAGCATTCATTGTTTTCTAATCTGTACATATCAATTAACGGACGAAGAGGGGGTAACTTTGACTGCAGACAACATGCGGAACTGGCAGTCGGGGTTATCTTAAACGGTATATTAAAAAAGTAGTTACGGAGATATATAACTGTGAATAAAATTGTGATTGCGCTGTTGCTGATGACAACAATCCTCACGGCGCAGAATAGTAATGACACCCTGTATCTTGACCTCGATAAAGCGGTTGAGATAGCACTGAAAAATAATAACGATCTGAAAATAGCAAGATTCAATAAAGATATTGCTGATGAAAAAGTTGATGAAGCATGGGGCGGAGCCGTTTACCCTGAAATCAAGGGAAGCGTTAACTACCGCCGTGCGCTGAAGAAGGGAGTTTTTACCATTGAAGCTCCCGGTTTCAGCGGTACATTCCCGATAGGAACCGATAATACGCTCACTACTTCTTTAAGCATTTATCAGAACATTTTTTCTGCAGCCGTGTTTATAGGCGTCAGTGCAGCAGAAACTTTTGCCAAGATGAGTGAAAAAGAACTGGAAACCTCAAGAGACCTATTAAAATACAATGTGAAAACTGCATTCAATCTGGTGCTGCTTGCAGCAGAGGTAGTTCAGGTAAATAAAGCAACACTTGCAAACTCTGAAGAAAACCTCAAAAATGCAGAAGTACTTTACAAGCAGGGGCTCGTTTCAGAATATGATCTTGTGAGAGCAAGAGTTCAGGTTCAGAACGCTGTTCCGGAACTTGAACAGGCTGAGAACGCGCTTAAGACTTCTATGAGCACACTTAAATATGTTCTTGGTTTTGAAGACGGTGAGAAAATTGCGGTAACAGGAAAACTCACTTATGAAGAACAGGAGTTTACTGATCTGAATTCATACTTTGAGCATATTATGGCAAATAGCCCTCTTATTCTTCAGAAAATGCTGAATGTAAAACTAAGGGATCAGGCAGTATCTGCTTATTTTGCAGATCATTTCCCGACTATCAATGCGTTCGGTTCATGGAACATAGAGGCGCAGGAAAATGACTCAAGATCTTTCCCGACCTGGAGGTATATTAACTCTGTAAATATCGGTCTTGAACTAAAAATACCGATATTCAACGGCTGGAGAACCACCTCAAGAATTAACCAGGCCCAACTGGAACGTGATATTGCTAAAGAGACCCTTCATAAAACTAAAAAAGATCTGAGAAACAGGCTTGAAGAAACACTGCTTAAGATCAGTAATCAGAAAGAGAAGATTAAAGCGTACAAATCAGGACTTGAACAGGCTGAGCTTGCTTACAACATAAGCAAGAAAAGATTCAGTGAAGGTCTCGCAACGCAGCTTGAGATAGTTGATGCCTTGCTTGGTGTCAGCAGAGCGAAGTTTAATTACCTGAACGGCATATTTGAGTATAAAACTGCTATTGCCGCACTTGAACAGTTGTTAAGTAAAGAATTAAAGAAGAATTAATCAAGGATTTTATTGAGATGGCAAAAATTAAGAATAAAATAATAATGATTATTGCAGTGACAGGTATTGCATTAGGTCTTAACGCCTGCAAACCTGAAGACAGCAAGGCTGCCAAGGTTACAGATAAAAACTACACTACGGTAAGAGTACAGAAAGTTGAATATACTTCCTACACAGATTATATAGAGCTTGTCGGAACTGTGAAGCCGATTAAATCAGCTAAAATCAGTTCTGAGACGGGCGGTAAAATCAAGCAGTTTAATAAAGATAAAGGAGCCTTTGTTAATCAAGGTGAAATTATTCTTGTGCTTGATAATGATGTTCTGAAATCACAGCTTGACGCTGCAAAAGCCGAATATGATTTTGCCGAAATAAATTTTAATAAGCAAAAAGCGATTTATGAACAGAATGTAGGCAGTGAGTTTCAGTATCTTCAGGCAAAATATACCCGTGATGCAAGAAAAGCTGCTTATGAACTGATTAATAATCAGTATGACAGAACTTTTATAAAAGCACCGTTTTCGGGATATATAGACGAGAAGAATTTTGAAGTCGGCGAAGTTGTAGGACCCGGCATTCCCGTGGTTACACTCGTAAATCCCGGTTCACTAAAGATTACAACAGGTGTGCCTGAAAAATATCTGACTGATGTAAGAGTAGGCTCGGTAGTAGTGGTCACATTCAAAGAACTCCCTGATGTTAAAATAACCGGCTCCGTTAATTTTGTTGCTAAAGGGATTTCACCAGACAGCAGAACGTTCGAGATTGAGGTAGTAATACCAAACACCGGTAACGGAATCAAGCCGGAACAGAGCGCAAATATCAAGATCGTAAGGCAGACTTATGAC
>CAYPMQ010000089.1:0-11451 GCA_964411625.1 uncultured Ignavibacteriaceae bacterium | reverse complement strand
TCTATTTTAACATATTCCAGAAAACGATCTAAATAAGTGAATTTATAGTTCGGGTCAAACATCAGTTTCCTCTCAATAATATAATTACAAATGATAAACTAAAATAAAATATTTACCACTGTGATCCAATTCACCAATAATGAAATTAAAACTATAAAAAAGGAATTATTGTTATATTTGAACAATTAAATCCACAAAGTCCAACAAACTAATATGTCATACGCAAATCTATCTTTTGAAACAATTCTTAGAGAAGTTGAAAAGAAAAAAAACAAGTACCTTAATAATAAATCATTTCTTTTTGGTTTTGAGGATTATGATGTTGGAGTTATAAAAGAGGTTCGTAACGAATTTAATGAGATATTAGTCAGAGTAGATGGGAATATACCAATTAGTTTGCCGGTTGAAAACGAACAAAGATTTTTGTTTGTCTCTTATGATCAAAGTCGTTACTCTCATGGCATCCATAAATATCCAGCTAAATTTTTCCCAGAACTACCAAGATGGTTGATTAAAAAAAACACAAATCAAGGCGATATCATTCTTGATCCATTTATGGGCAGTGGAACGACAAATGTTGAAGCATTGTTGGCGGGAAGGCATTCTGTCGGAGTTGATGTTGATCCCTTTGCTAGATTCTTAAGTAAAGTAAAATTAAGCAAACTCTCATATGATGAGTTAGTTCATAGTGAAAAAGAATTACTATCAGAAATAAAAAAATTTTCACCTGAAAAGATAAAGGTGGATGATTTACCCATTTTTCCATACAGGGATAACTGGTTCGATTCAGATATTCTTTTGGAATTAACTTATATAAAAAAAGTAATCAATTATATTTCTATTAGTCCGGAGGTTAGAGATTTTTATAAAATCTGTCTGTCTTCAATAATAAGACAAGTTTCTAATGCTGATAATAATTGCACTCGTACAGTTATAAGAAAAAAACTTAACAAGCAAATATATCAGACAATGGCTTTAACAAAGTTTGTTGAGGCCGTTATTATTAATTCATATCGGATGGGAGATTTTGCAAGTAATATTGACGATGATATAATTGCGGAAATCTCAGAGGAATCAGATGCGCGAAATCTTAAGTATCCGGAAAGGTATTTTGATTTTGCAGTTACATCCCCTCCCTATGCTAATGCTGTAGACTATCCTAGAACTCACCAATTGGAAATGTACTGGTTGGATTTTATAAAAGGGAGTCTAAGTGAAATGAAGAAGGAGCATGTCGGAACAGAGGTGGTGTCTGTAGAGAATTATAAAAAGTTACATTTGATTGACGTCCCTGAAGCAGATCAGATTATAAAGGGTATTTATAACATTGATCCAAGACGCGCATTTATTGCTTATAAATATCTTGTCGATATGGAGCAGAATCTTAAGGAAGTTTATCGGGTTTTAAAGCCAAATGCAAAATATATAATTGTTGTTGGAAATAATAAAATAAGAGGATTCAATTTTGAGAATTGGAAATACTTAATAGAAATAGGTACCAGAGTAGGATTTAACCTTGAAAAGGTATATGGTTCGGAAATAATTAAGCACTTTATTAAAGTGCCTAGAAATGAAAGAATTAATACAGATTGGATAATCGAACTTAAGAAGTAATATGTCAAAAAGTGAAGAGAGAGGCAGACAAGCATCCATTGATGGATTTGCGCATGAGCATATTGTTTGTGGTGTGCTTATGAAAAAGTATCAAAATGTTTCTCTTGTTGATTTGCCCCTATCACCATATGATATAATAATTGCTATAAAGACAGTAGATGAAAATGAATCAATAATTAGGGCTCAGGTAAAAACGGCAAAAAAAAGTATATCATTTACTGGAGGAACCAGAAGTGGAGTTGACCGCGAATACAAATCTGATATTAAAACATATACGCAATCAACCAAAACTTCAGACGTTGTCATAGGCTTTAACCCCATCACGGAGAGTGAATTTGAGTTATATTTTGTGCCCACTATTTTAATTGAATTATGGTCTGCAAAAAGTAAATCGCTAAACTTACTTACCCCCCTAAAAAATAATTACGAGATTCTTGAAAATTGCAAAGATCATGATTTCGTAATGAATTTCGCCATCTCAAATAATCTGACGTAAAATTAAACTGGCCTCTTGAGTATTACCGTCCTCTTTAACCTTAATTTATTACATTTGTAAATGTAATTTTTTCCGGAATCAGAATGAACGCAGTAGAAATAATAATAAATAAAAGGGATGGCTACGAACTAACTAAAGAGGCGATAGAATTTTTTATAAACGGCTACACTAACGGCGAAATCCCCGATTATCAGATGTCAGCCCTGCTCATGGCAATTTATACACAGGGAATGACAAAAGCGGAGACATCCGCGCTGACCGGAACGATGCTTCACAGCGGGGAAATATTTGACTTATCTGATATGCCGGGCTACAAAGCAGGAAAACACTCAACCGGCGGTGTGGGTGATAAGACCACACTCATTCTCACCCCTATTGCAGCGGAGGCAGGAATAATAATTCCCCAGGTAACAGGCAGAGGACTCGGGCATACAGGCGGGACGCTTGACAAAATGGATTCAATCCCGGGATTTAACGCACAGCCCACCCCTGATGAATTTAAAAACTGGCTTAAAACGGTCGGCGGACTCCTGATAGGCCAGACCAGAACGATAGCACCTGCAGACAGGCTCATATACGCGCTGCGTGATGTTACCGGCACCGTTGAATCAATTCCCCTTATAACTGCCAGTATTATGAGTAAAAAACTTGCCGAAGGCACAAACGGAGTCGTTTTTGATGTAAAAACCGGCACCGGGGCATTCATGAAAACCCACGAACGGGCCAAAGCACTGGCAAATTCACTTTTAAACACTGCAAAATCATTCGGAAAAGACACATACTGTTTTATCACCGAAATGAGTCAGCCGCTTGGTCAATATATCGGCAACTGGCATGAAGTTTATGAAACCCTTCGGGTGCTTCAGGGTGATAACGTCCCCGATCTCTGTGAAATCACCTATAATCTAACTGCCGCAATATTTGTTATGGCCGGTAAAGCGGAGAATCTTGAAGAAGGATACGTGCTATCTGAAAGTTATGTAAAATCAGGTAAGGCACTAGATCGTTTTTACAGAATAGTTGAAGCTCAGGGGGGCGACCTCAGGCATCTGAAATACCCCGCCGGTTATCCGAAATCAAAATATACCGAACAGGTCTATGCCGCAGCAGACGGCTATATCTCTTCAATAGACAGTTATATCCTCGGCAGATGCGTAATTGAACTTGGCGGCGGAAGACTTAAAAAGGAAGACTCAATTGATCCCAAAGCAGGTATTGTTTTTTATCCGAAAATAGGTGACAAAATTAAAAAGGGTGACCTCATTGCAGTTTTTGATACCGATAATGAAGATGCAGTTGATAAAGTAAAATCTGCCATTTTATCGTCTATTGATCTTACTGCAGAACCCGTGCAGAAACCCGCTCTTATCAAGGAAATTATAAGGTAAGCCGCAAAATTATTTAAGAGATTATTTATCAAAAGAAAAACAGAGGTAAAGTAATGGAATACAGAATTGAAACCGACACCATGGGCGAAGTTAAAGTGCCTGCCGATAAATACTACGGAGCCCAGACTGGCCGCTCACTCATGAACTTTAAAATCGGCGGAGAGAAAATGCCGCCTGAGCTGATCAGGGCATTCGGGATCCTGAAAAAAGCTGCGGCACTTGTTAACACTGAACTCGGAATACTACCGAAAGAAAAAGCTGATCTTATTGTTAAAGCAGCTGATGAAGTTATTGAAGGCAAACTGGCGGATAATTTCCCTCTTGTTGTATGGCAGACAGGAAGCGGTACTCAGACAAATATGAACGTGAACGAAGTGATTGCGAACCGCGCTATTGAACTGGCAGGAGGTGTTATCGGGAGTAAGAAACCGATTCACCCGAATGATGACGTAAACAAGGCGCAGTCATCGAATGATACCTTCCCGACAGCCATGCATATTGCAGCGGTTGAAGAGATCCACAGAAACCTGATCCCGATGGTCACAAAACTGCGTGATGCTCTTCAGGCTAAATCGGAAGAATTTAAAGATGTGATCAAAATAGGCAGAACCCATCTGATGGATGCCACTCCGCTTACACTGGGTCAGGAATTCTCAGGTTATGTTCAGATGCTTACAAACGGGCTTGAAAGAATCAATGCTGCGTTGCCAAGACTTTATGAACTGGCTCTCGGCGGCACCGCTGTGGGCACGGGTCTTAACACTCATCCTGATTTTGCAGTTAAATCTGCACGGAAAATTGCTGAACTGACAGGCAAACCATTCGTAACGGGCAGAAACAAATTTGAAGGACTTGCCACACATGACGCACTCGTTGAATTTTCAGGTGTGCTTAAAACCCTTGCCGCATCCCTGATGAAAATTGCTAATGATATCAGATGGCTCGGCTCGGGGCCAAGAAGCGGAATCGGTGAGCTTAATCTGCCTGAAAATGAACCCGGCTCATCTATCATGCCAGGAAAAGTGAACCCGACTCAGTCGGAAGCAATGACTATGGTATGCGCTCAGGTATTTGGTAATGATGTTGCAGTAAACATCGGCGGTGCTTCGGGCAACTTTGAACTTAACGTCTTCAAACCCGTGATTATTTTCAATGTTCTTCAATCAATCAGACTTATTTCTGATGCATGTGACTCCTTCACGGAACATTGTGTTGTCGGAATTGAAGCAAACACGAACAGTATTAAAAAGCACCTTGATAATTCACTTATGCTCGTAACATCGCTTAATCCCTATATCGGTTACGATAATGCTGCAAAAATTGCCAAAAAAGCACACAAGGAGAATAAAACTCTCAAGGAAGCGGCAATTGAGCTGGGGATACTGACAGCGGAGCAGTTTGACAGCTATGTTAAACCGGAAGAAATGATTCACGCTAAACTCTGATAAATTTATGTTAAGAAGGCTAATTTTACTGATTGTTTTTCCTCTGATTTTTGCGGGCTGCCTGCTTGACCCTCCTGACAGCCCTCAGAATTATGACAAAGGTGTTGTAGCCCGGATACCCCTTGAAGGGGGTTTTTACGGAATTATTGCCGATGGAAAAAACTATGACCCGATAAATCTGCCTGATGAGTTCAAACGTGACGGCATTCAGGTTTCTTTTACATATACAGTAAAAAATATCTCAGGTTTTCATCAGTGGGGAACAATCATTGAACTTACAGAAATAAGACTGAGATAATTATCCTTTAGCTCTGAAGTTTTAATAATTTATTAATGTCTGACAGAAACTAATAAATAGCATGAAAGGTTAGTCATTAGAAGATAAAAAGGATAACAGGAATGGAAGAACCGAAAATAGCTCAGAAAGCTCCGTTCGGGGTTGAATGTGAACCCGGCACATATTACTGGTGTGCCTGTGGCAGGTCAAAAAAACAGCCGTTTTGCGACGGATCCCACAAAGGGACCGGAATCACACCTGCAAAATTTGTTGTTGAAGAGGCAAAAAAAATCTGGTTCTGCGGATGTAAAGCAACCGGAAACAAGCCTGTTTGTGACGGCAGCCACAAAAAAATCTGATTGCGCCTCCGGTATTCAGACCCCCTCATAAAGGGGGTTTTTTTATTTATCACTTCATTTTTACCGTTCACAAAAAATATTACCAATCTTGTGCTCTGATAGTTAAATTCGTCATTAAATTCAACTTTTTTCCTGATTATGAATTTATATGAAATAACAGACATAGCCGGAGTTATCACGCTGGTGCAACTTGTTCTTTATTCTCTTTTTCTCCTTACAAGAGTGAAGAGGGGAGAAAAGAAAATGATTTATCTTAGCGGATTTCTTGGTGTCTCGGCACTTTTTATGTTTGAATTTCTTTTTGACCGGATGAAGTTCACTCAGCATTACAACCTGCCTGATATAAATATTTTTCTGGCCCCTTTCAGCTTCTTTTTTGGTCCCACGCTATATTTTTATACCAGATTACTTACCGGCAGAAGCAATTCTGATAAGGCATTCAGATTCAGTCTGATTCCCTTTTTGATCGGGATGACCATTTCAACAGCCATGCCTGGGAAGAGCCATCTGATAAGTCTGACCGGATATCTGTTTTATTCCGGCCTTTTCATGGTGCTTTCAATTGACGAAATAATGAAATACAGAAATGAAATTAAAAATTACTATTCAAACACCGGACGGATAAACCTGACCTGGCTGCTGGTAGTGAACTCAGGTTTTACGCTGATGTGGTTATCTGATTTCACCAACTATATCTTCAGAGGGCAGTTCAAAATTATTGATGCCGGCACCTCAGAGTGGCTCACGTTTGTCTCGGTGATCTGTAACCTCATTTTTGCCAATCTGATTACTTTTATCACGCTTCGGAATATGGGGATCCCGGGGGCAGAACTTCCTGAAGAAGAAAAGACGCGTACACAGTCTGAAATACTGGATCAGGCCGCTCTCACAGAATATAAGGAAAAAGTGAAAACCTTGCTGCTCAAGGATCAGTTGTATCTGAATCCGGATATCACCCTTCAGGATTTTGCGGGACGGTTAGGAATTAATGCAAGATACCTCTCCTATACTATTAACACCGGATTCGGGAAAACATTTTTTGAACTGATAAATGAGTACAGGATAAAACATGCTCAGAATCTTCTCACAGAAGAGGGTGCGGGGAGAAGAACAGTGCTTGAAGTTATGTATGAGAGCGGCTTTAACTCGAAATCAGCTTTTAACACGGCATTTAAGAAATATACAGGCTTAACGCCATCCGGTTTCAAAAATACAAGGAAAGCCGGTTAGCAGCTGCTCCGTTTCATCGGCTCCGGTTAAATGCAAGCACACATAACTCGGTAAGCTCTTTATTTATCTGATCATCACTTTCTATTCTGATCCATCCCGCCCATTTTTGCCCGATCTCTTCTGAACCTTTATGAAAACACCCCAGGGAATTTCTCCCTGTAAAAAAAGTCCGGGATCTATTCCTTTACGGAAAGGATATTTCAGTGCAAATGCGTGATTTTTATACAGACTCACAGCCTTTTTAGAAGTGGAAATTCTGAAACCGATAGATTCTGAAATGCTTCCGATCAGTGCTTTATACAAATACGCTTTCAGCGGGTCATACCTGAAAATTTCTTCAGGCTCTGACGTTTCACACCTGTGTGACTGATTTTCCTTATAGTATTCTTTTCTGCAGTAAGAGCATTGCCAGCTCAGAATTCTTCCTGTTTTTAATTAATAACAAAGTTTTATTACTGAAGTCCTGATCTAATAAACCGCAATTTAAGAATCATTTGTGAGGTTTAAATCCGTTCATTAACGCCTTTTTTCCGGTAACACAAAAAAATGGTTCTGATTCATGAAACAGGTCGATCCGCGCGCCCCTGCTGCAGTAGTTTTGCACTAAAAAATCGGAGAAAAAATGAAAAACATTCTATTGACGTCATTACTGATTTTAGTTTCAGTATGTGCCGGGGCACAGACATTAAAAAGAGTGCCGCTTGATTATGCTAAGATACAGGATGCAATACAGGCGGCGGAAGACGGTGACACTGTACTGGTTTCGCCGGGCACATATTATGAAAACCTGAATCTGCTTGGGAAAAAAATCACCCTGGCAAGCAGCTTTATTTTTACCGGCAATTTTGATGATATTAAAAATACTATAATAGACGGATCTCAGCCCCGCCATCCCGATACTGCCTCATGTATTCTGATGATTTCAGGAGAAGACAGAACCACTATGGTAACAGGTTTCACCCTTACCGGCGGGAAGGGGACTCTCTGGCTTGATAATCATATCGGCGGCTATTACAGAGAGGGGGGAGGCATTTTGATGGAAAATTCTTCGCCCGTGATAATGTACAATATCATAAGAGATAATGAAGCCATAAACAGAACAGGCGGCGTAAGTGCAGGCGGAGGCGGCATGAGAATGGACGGCGGCAACCCCATGATTCTGAATAACATTATAATTCGCAATAAAGGAAGATACGGCGCCGGAATAGTACTTAACTACACATCGGCAGAAATTTACAATAATCTTATTGCCTATAATACGGGTGGTGATGATTACGGCGGATCGGGCATCTGGGCTTTCGCCGGTACAAATGCGGTGGTGGTTAATAATACTGTTATAAATAACACATCTCTTAAAGCTCCCGGCGGAATTCTCTTCTGGAATCAGGAGGGGGTAATAAAAAACAATATTGTACGCGGAAATACTGCGCCGGCATACCCTCAGATACAATTGAGACAGTCATCTTCAGCATCTGTGATATACAATGATGTACAGGGCGGTTTTGCGGGAAGGGGAAACTTTGATATGGATCCCATGCTTGACCCTGTAACTTATTACCCGGCGGCAAGTTCCCCGGTGATTGATGCAGGTGATTCAAGCGAGTTTTACAATGATGTGGCTGGAATGCAGCCCGGGGTGCCGATGCTCCCGTCATTAGGTACACTGAGAAATGATGTCGGAATGACAGGCGGTCCGTTTGCAAAGCTTTTGCCCGATGTGCCGGTTTCTGTGAACGAAGAAGATGACGCACCCGTAACAGGATATCAGCTTCGGCAGAACTACCCCAACCCTTTTAACCCTTCAACCACAGTAGTATTCTCTCTACCAAAGGCTGACAGGGCGGAGCTGGCGGTATATAATATAAAAGGCCAGCGGATTTTAACTGCAGCAGAAGGATATTTTGAGGCGGGTAATCACAGGGTGGTTATCAGCATGAATAACTTCCCTTCAGGAGTTTATCTGTATGTGCTTGAAGCCGGGTCAGTCCGTCTGGTAGAAAAAATGACATTGATAAAATAGATTTCATAATTACCTCATAAGGCAGAACCATTTCCGGAAGCAAAATCCGGTTAAACGCTGCACGGAGCAAATATGTACCCCGGAAAAGCAATCTTCCGCTGGGTACCTTTGCCTCCGTATCCATCTTTCAGAAGAAATTCCCTGCGGGCACTTAACTCTTCAGATAACGCAAACGCCTGATTTTCTGCTTAAGAGAACCCTTCATGATTATCTTCCTTAATTCTTCAGACCGGGTAAGAAGATGAATATAATAAGTTCAGGTGAAGACTTAATTTTTCTGCCGCTGAGATCATTATTTTACCTCAAATCCTTTCTATTATGAACCAGTCATAAAACTAAATTGTAATATTAAGACAGAATCTATATTTGACTTATTAATAATCAGAGAAATAAGATGCACAAAACCTTACTGGTTTTAACCTTTTTAATAACAGGAATCCTGAACGGACAGACAATAATTAAGGGAACTGTCAAATCAAGCACGGGCGAAGTGCTTCCTTCTGCTAATATTTTTATTAAAGATACTTATGACGGCAACTCTTCTGATGTGAACGGTAATTTCAGCTTCGAAACTGAAGAGACCGGTGATGTAATACTTGTGGCAAAGTTTATAGGTTACAAATCAAAGGAAATACCCCTTACCCTCAATAAAAAGGAAGTTGAAGTTGAAATAGTACTTGAGCCCGAAGCAACTGAACTTAAAACGGTGGTGATTTCCGCCGGGGCATTTGAAGCAAGCGACGAAAAGAAAGCCGTTGTGATGCGTCCCCTTGATATTGTTACCACAGCCGGGGCAAACGGCGATATTTACAGCGCACTAACAACATTACCCGGCACACAGCAGGTGGGAGAGCAGGAAGGGCTTTTTGTAAGAGGCGGTTCTGCTGCTGAAACAAAAACCTTTATTGACGATATGCTGGTTCAGAACCCCTATTTCAGCTCTGTGCCCGATCTTCCCTCGCGGGGCAGATTTTCTCCGTTTTTGTTTAAGGGCACAATTTTCAGTACCGGGGGTTATTCGGCACAGTATGGTCAGGCGCTTTCTTCAGCTCTGATACTCAAATCACAGGATCTTGCTCCTGATACAAGAAGCTCGGTAAGTGTTCTGGCTGCCGGTGTTGGCGCATTCCATTCACAGCGATGGGAGAACACTTCTGTGGGTGTTTCTCTTGATTACTTTAACCTCGGACCCTATTTCAGGGCATTTCCGCAGAGAACGGAATGGGATAAATCTCCCGAGACCGCATCAGGCACCTTTATTTTCAGACATAAAACTTCAAAGACAGGTATGCTGAAGGCATATTCCACCTACAATTCATCTGATGTGGCTCTTTTGCAATCCAATCTTGATGTTCCGGGTGCCAAAACCAGATTCGGGCTTAAAAATCAGAATTTCTATCTTAATTCAGGATATACCGATATTCTGGGCGATGATCTGACTATGTCTATAGGTTACTCTTTCACAGTTAATAATGACGATATTCTGATAGACGCCATACCCGTTGACCGGGATAATGATCTGAATCAGGTTAAAGCGACATTCCAGAAGGGCATATCCACAAACCTCTTCGTGACCTTTGGCGGTGAATATCAGCATCTGAATATCAAAAACTCACTTGGCGGATTGAGTGCCGAATATCAGGAAAATTACTCGGCGGCATTTCTTGAGGCAGATTTTTTTATCACAAACAGCCTTGCGGCAAGAGCCGGACTCAGATTTGACAACTCAAATGTAATCAGTAAACAGAGCCTTGCCCCCAGATTTTCTCTTGCCTGGAAACTTAGTGATCTTTCAACCCTCAATTTTGCATACGGTAAATTTTACCAGCTCCCCGATGCACAGTATCTTAATTTTTCACGAAATTACCAATTTGAAAACGCCACACACTACATTGCAAATTATCAGCTGATTGCCGATAAAAGGGTGTTCAGAATAGAGTTCTATTATAAGCAGTATGACAACCTCGTAAAGAAAATACCAAACGGTTTTTTCTATGATAACAGCGGCACCGGTTACGCAAAAGGCATTGATCTTTTCTGGAGAGATAGTGAGAGCTTCAGATATGTTGATTATTGGATTTCATATTCATGGCTCGATACCAAAAGGGATTACCGGGATTTTCCGACACTTGCCACACCCACTTTTGCAGCAGAGCACACGGCATCCCTGGTTTACAAACATTACGTTCCCGATCTTAACACATACTTAGGGTTTACTTACAGATTTGCAACAGGAAGGCCGTATTATAATCCCAATAACCCTGTTTTCAACGGAGACAGAACCCGCGAGTATCATGACCTGAGTTTCAACGGCAGCTATCTTACCAATCTTTGGGGTTACTTCACGATTGTGTATCTTTCGGTGTCAAACCTGCTTGGGTATGAAAATATATTCAGTTACCGTTATTCAACTGACGGAAGCGTAAGCCAGGAAGTGATTCCCCCGGTTCTCCGTTCGGTTTTCTTCGGATTTTTTGTATCATTAGATTATAAATAAAAGGATTACTTAATGAAAAAATTTCTCTTTCTCTTTTTAATCACGGCTGTACTGGTTAATGCACAGGATGACAAATTTGAAAAAGCACTCGGCAAGTATGTTAAAATGCTTGATTCACTTTATAC
>CAYPMQ010000088.1:0-11512 GCA_964411625.1 uncultured Ignavibacteriaceae bacterium | reverse complement strand
ATATAATGATTATGCAGATCTTGACGTCAAAGGAAAAGTTGTTCTGATAATGAGAGGTGCCCCCAAGGATGAAAAGCTTAAGTCAACTTATGACACATATTCCCCTCTCAGAAAAAAAATAATGACCGCCAGAGATGCCGGTGCAGCCGCAGTTATATTTGTTAACGGAGTGGAGTTTGACGCCGCAGATAACCTTGCAGAGCTTAATAAAGCGGGTAAAGAGCCTGATGCAGGTATTCCCGCCGTTCAGATAAAACGGGTTTTTGCAGAAGAAATCCTCAGGAAATCTGTTACCGAATTTGAAAAAGAATTTTCAGCCGGTAAAAAACCAATGAGTTTTGATACAGGATTTGAAGCAAAAATCACCACATCAATCGATGTCATAAAAAAGCGGACTGCAAATGTCATCGCAATGGTTGAAGGAACTGATCCCGTACTGAAAAATGAATACATACTTGTTGGGGCTCATTATGACCATCTTGGTTACGGCGGAATGGGCAGCGGCAGCAGAAGGCCTGACACAACTGCTATTCATAATGGTGCGGATGATAATGCATCAGGTTCAGCAGCAGTTGCGGAGATAATTGAAAAAATTGCCGAAAATCCACTAAAAAGGAGCGTTATTTACATGGCCTTCGGTGCAGAGGAAATGGGTCTTCTTGGATCAAAATACTTTACGGAAAATCCGGTTAAGGAACTGAACAAAATCAAATTTATGATGAATCTGGATATGGTAGGCAGATTAAGTCAGGAAAAAGTTTTTACAATCGGCGGCGTAGGTACGTCACCTGATTTCCCCCCGATGCTGGAAAAGCTTGCCGCAAAGTACGGCTTTAAACCTACCTACTCTCAGGAAGGCTATGGGCCGTCAGACCATGCCTCATTTTATGCAAAAAATATTCCCGTAATGTTTCTTTTCACCGGGGTTCATGAAGATTATCACACACCGACCGATGATGCAGAAAAAATAAATTACGAAGGGCAGAAAGAGATTGCTGACTTTGCTTATGACGTTCTCAGTGAAATTGCCGGAAGAGATAATTTTATTCAGTTCAGTGAGGCAGGACCGAAGGAAAGACCCCAGTCATCGGGTTATAAAGTTTCACTCGGAATTATGCCGGATATGTCAAGTTCCGACATTAAAGGTGTTAGAGCCGAAGCTGTTATACCGGGTAAACCTGCTGAAAAAGGCGGTATGAAAAAAGGTGATATAATTATAGCACTGAATGGTAAGCCTGTTACAAATCTTTATGAATACATGGACAGATTAAATGAACTTAAAAAAGGCGATACAGTAAAAGTTGACGTTCAGAGAGACGGTCAGACGTTAACACTGGAGATAACCCTGTAACTGCTTGTTTTAGATGGCCCCCTGTGGGCCTTTTTTATAATCTGTCTGCTTATTCACAAGTTATCCACAATTTTTCAAGTGATTTTCCGCTTAATTTTCACTTACCATCCCGGAAATGATTTTTTCCTTAACGGAATTCACCAACAAGTTATCAACAGGTTGCGAGCACTTTATCCACACATTTTCAACCTTATGATCCTGATTTGTGGATAACTATAAAAATCAAGTTTATTAAATTTTATTTTTTAATGCATTATCTATTGATTTTGAATAAATTATTCAATTATTCGGATAAATTTTATCCACATAAACATAACAGAAGATAATTCTGATCAATTTGGGTTATATAGCTGAATCATCTAAAGATTTTTGTTAATGAGGAACTGTAACATTTACAATTCAAACCATTTAAGTGCATCCCTTTTCATCACCTTTTCATTAAAAATGTGTAACTTGAATATTTTTTCACTTGATCTATTTTTTCCTGTTGATCCTGAGAGAAGATATTAAACCTTTATCTGCCCGAGGAACAAATTCATTTATTTTTCTTAGATTTAAAGTTAGTATTTTGTCTTAATATTTTATTTAGCTAACACTTCCATTTAACATTATAATATTGACGGGATTTTATTGAACGGTCAGTCTGACAACAATTCATTTTCGCATTTACGGATAGAGGAGATTCAGAAAAAATTTAATCTTTCAGAATATCCTAATGTTTTTCTGGAAAGACGAATCAATCTTAATAAAACTAATTATTCCATAAACCGTCAGCTATTCAAGGATGAAGTAGTGCCTGAAGGCTTCTTTTTTGAGGTTCAGGATGCAGTTGGTAAAAAATATATACTGAAGCTCTATTTTAAATATATAAGTCATGATGAAGAGCCTAAAACTGCCGTTCTGAATTTTCTTAAAGAAATTGAACATCCCAATCTTCTTAAACTTGTTGATTTCGGATCAGGAATAAAAAAGTATCAGTACAGGTACTGTTATGAAATTTACGAATACGAAGAACTGATACCACTTTCAATGATACCCGGAATCACAATTGATTTTATCATTGACGAAATACTCTATAACACCTTTTACTGCCTCGATACCCTGAGAACTCAGGATCTTCTCTTTTTACAGATCCGTCCTTCAGATATCCTCATTGGTAAGTCAGAAGGGAAGGCAAAGGTAAAATTAGCGGGTTTCTACTCTGCTATCCTTAAATCAAAATTCCCGGTTATAAATCCCGTCATACGCGATACAGGAGGATTATCAGATTTTTATATGCCTCCTGAAGTAATAAAGGGAAAGTACTCCGAAAAATCTGAATTGTATTCGCTTGGGCTAGCAATGCTCACAGCGCTTGATCCCACACTGTTTAACGAAGAATTTCTTGAACTTCTTAGAACAAGTGATAAACTTGATTTCGGCGATGTGCTCTCAGGCGTAAGTAATAAAAAGATAGCATCTTTTCTGAACGGTGTTATTACGGCAAAAGTTGAAGAAAGATGGGGGTTTGAAGAGTGCAGACAGTGGCTTTCCGGCAAAAAGTATATTACGCAAGGGGGTAAAAAGAAAGACGTTTTCACACTCAGAGTGCTTGATAAAGAGCTGAATACAATAAATGATCTCCATCAGTTTATCTCTTCTGTTTCTAACTGGAGTTTTTATCTTATTGATAATGTTCAGAATTATGAAGTTCTCCTTGCATGGCTTACAGAACATTTTAATGATGAGTTCAGGCAGGAATTTGTTTACTTCCTTAATGATATGTCAACGTTCGGGAAACCCTATCTTGGGAGTGCAGTAAAGAGATTCCTCAAGCCGGATTTCCCTATCAGCCTCCTTGATCAGGTATTTGACATTACCTATACCGAGAAGATAAATGATACTATCAGATCATATTTCAGACTTCTTGAGAAAAATATACAATCGCTGAGTCTGCAGGATATCAGATTCTCACTTTTTGAACTTTGTTACACCCTCAGCTCAATAATATCAAAACTGAAGGGTCTGCAGAAATCTGTATTATACGATGTGTACGCCGAGATTTATAATGCCCTTGACCTGAAGGAAAATGAATTCGGTTATGCAGCCACACCATACTTTAAAGAATTTAATTATGAACATCTCGTAAAGCTGTTCTATATCTTTATCAAAGACAGAGGTTTTCCTGTCTCTTCTGAACTTCAGTATGATGATATCAGAGATGTGGCATTCTTTTTTGCAAATAATCCATTAAAATATGAGGACGCATATTACCGGCAGGAACTAAATAAATTTCTTGAGAAGAAAAACCTCTATTCCCTTATCGGCTTACCCCTCTATGAGTTTTTCCTGAGTGTTTTCAAAAAAGAGACAGATGTAAGGATAAAGATCAGGGAAATCAAATCTCTGCCCATGAACAATTTTGAAATTGAGTTCCATACATATATTTCTCTTAGCACTTTTTTCAGGGCAAACAACATAGATCTTTCAGTTGATTCAGGTCGGGAAAAAGTACATAAAATAACTTTCAGGAAGTTTCTGGCAGGCAAGGCAGATTTCATTAAAAAGAAATTCTGCAATTATGTGCTTAAAAACACCGGTCTTGATTCAGATAAAATAAATAAAAACGATCTTGAACAGATAAGAGAAGTCCTTTCCGGTCATCTGAAGGAAAATATTCAGACCGTAAAACTGATTGCTCCATTCATCCTGTTCTCAGCTTTGACTTTCGGAATTATATATTATCTTACCCGGTATCAGTTCAACCTATTTTCTGACTTGCTGCTCATCCCAAAATATATACTGATATATTATAATATTATGCCAGCTCTTGCATCAGGTTCATTACTGACTCTCCTATATGTCCTTATCAAAAAGATCAGAGGGGTTACATTTATAGTTTTAATCCTGTTTTTGATCCTGCTATCATCCGGCGGTTACCGTGCATGGTCGCTTTATCAGTATGATAAAGAAGTAAAAAAAGTACGTGAGGAAATATTTGTCAAATATTTTATAATCCCGAGAACTGTGGAGCCTATTCTTTCTCTTGAATCCGATCTTCTTGTTCAGCAGTTTGACAATGACCTTAAATTTCTTGAAGAATTTAACAAAGCATCTGTTAAATATGAAAAGCGGAACAACCTTTTTACGCTTAAAGCGGAAACACCTCTGGTGGCACTGAAAAAATTCAAGAATTCAAACGGATTTGATGCTGCAGAAATTAGAAAAGCTCCTGATGTAAGGATTGATCATTCAAATGCTGCTGATTTTATTATCTCAACGCCATTTGCAGGTACAGAACAGTATTTCTATCAGACTTACTATAAGTTTAACTTTTCGGCAAGGAATATAACTTTTGAAGAGGAAGACCCCTCTGCTCCCAATTATTTCGG
This sequence comes from uncultured Ignavibacteriaceae bacterium, assembly GCA_964411625.1. Taxonomy (GTDB): domain Bacteria; phylum Bacteroidota; class Ignavibacteria; order Ignavibacteriales; family Ignavibacteriaceae; genus JABWCA01. Next base: position 6,790 of record CAYPMQ010000088.1, on the reverse strand, counting down.
ACTTAGTTTCAACAGATATGCGATTATGTTTGACAGAGAGCGGATAAGAGTAATAAAGAGAAAAGATAATGCAGGCCAAGAATATTATGCAGCCATAAAATCTGAAAATCCGGAGATTGAATACACGGGAACGATTGAATCCGCAGGATTTGACATCAAGCCTTCGGCAAATTCGCAGACACTTTACCCCGGTGAAGTTCTTTTTTCCTCCGATATGCCGGCATCCGATAAAATTTATAGTATTTCAATCAATATTTTCAGATTCAAGATATTTATTTATGTAAATGACGTGTTGGTGATGAATCGGCCCCTGCCAGTCAATTTTTGGGAGATAAAGGAAAGTTTCCCCACTACCATAGCTTTGGCTTATATTCCCGGAACCTCGATAAGTGTTGAATCGGTGACGCTTTCCGCACTTGAGCAGCCTGAGCTGCCCGGCGGAAAAGATTATAAAGCAATTCCGGTTTTTGGTACTGTAAAACCCGGCAATCCTCTTTTTACATCACCGCAAAACGATGCCAGAACAGATAAATTGCCCGCAGCAACCGAGGCTTATGAAATCATAACCATGGAGAATAATTTTTATAAAGTCAGAGAACAGCTGACAGGAGAGATATATTATCTGCCTTCAACTGCTATCAATACATATATATGGAAAGGTTTTAATTAAAAGGAAGATAAAATGATAAAAATAGAATTCACGGAAGAAGAATACAAAACTCTGCTCAAGTTGACCTATCTGGGGAGCTGGATGGTTAACAGTTTCAGAACTGCACCTGTGAAAAAGTATGCCGAGGTTCAGAAAAAAATCATGAAACTTGCACTTGAACACAAAATGGATTCAGACGTTGAAGTTGATGAAAAACAACATCCCATGCCTACTTCAGCCGTTGAAGCAGAACTATTTGATCTCATTGATGAATATGATGATAACTGTCTCTACAATCTTCTTGCTGATAAACTGGCAAGACGTGATCTTGAAAAGAAACATGGAATGAAAGGTGTTGATCAGATGGATGGAGCAGATTATCTTGACCTGCATACAGCAAGGGTAAATAAATACCACAAAGAATTTCATGCCTCAGGCGTGGATAATCTCTTCATACTGAAGAAAAAGACTCTCTGAGTCTGAAAAAATTCAGAAGGAGGGAATTTCTTTCTCCAGGAATGAGATTCTCTCTTTGGATTCAAGCGGTTCAGCAAATCTTGATGCCGAGCAATTAACCTCGGCCCTGAGGGCCTTAAGTCCTGAGACACCCTGCAGATCTTCAAGTTCAAGCACCTCAGGCACCCCTTTAAGTATTTTCTTTTTAATCAGATAATCAAAATATTTACGGTATTCATCATATTCGCGGTTCTGTGAATACACCACTGAAATAAGTCCCGGCTGAGTAAGCCTCTCTTCAGAAGTTCTCAGCCTGACCTTGTCTATCCTCTTTTTCATTATCTCATATCTGAGATTGTAAGTACCGTCAGCATCAAACTTTTTTTCATCTTTTCTGAACCTTATAGAAAGATTACTGCTTTGAGCAAGGATAAGGCTAGTTGTATCAACCGAAAGAGGCAGTTGAGACTTTATCTCACAGCTTTCGGCTATAATTCTGCAGACAACCTGAATCTGCCACAGCCGCAGATTCCTGAGATAAATCAGATCAAAAACGCGGTTCTTAACCAGTGACTGCCCGATATATGCTGAATGCTCAACACCGTCGGTTTTGTATTTTTCAAAGAAATGAGGGTAAACCATCTGAGCTTTTGCGTTTTCTTCATCAAGGATGTGAGAAATCAGGTTATTGATCCTAAAAACCGAACGGTCATAGAGATTCCGGTTCCTGAAGCCGGGAGAATTCTGCTGATCAGGCACCGCAAAGTATTCATCTTTAAGTACTTTTACTTCATCATCTATTTCACCGAAAATACGAAGCGCAGGTTCAAGTTCGGATCTTATAAATTCATTAACATCATCTTCGTCGCCGGTATTCAGATTGTCGGCCAGTTTACTCTGCATTTCATAGCTCCTTAAAAGATAATGATCAATGAGGGCTAGATCTGCTTTTTTATTAATCAGAAGCATTATTTTACTGAGTTTCTCAAGCTGGTAGAGAAGATCATCCCTGATTGCCATGTTTCTGAGAACGGATGAATTTCTGATATCGGAAAGCCCGTAAAGCGGATACAGATTATTGAATACTATATCCTCCATCTCTTCACCGGTAAAATTATTTGAGTTATCAAGAAGCTTTGATGCTGCTTCCCTGAAGCGCCATTTTACTGCGGGATGGATTGAAGTGCACTTCTCTTCAATTAATGCGGATATTTTTGTTTCTCTCTCATCAATACTTCTTTTGATTGAAGCAGCAAGAATAGGAACGAGTGATTCAATTTTTTTTACAGTAACTGAATTAATTTTTCCCTTCTGCTCACTCCCGGTTTCAAGTATTCCGTAAAGTTTTCCTCCTTCCGTTATCGGAATCACTCCCAGACTTTTTATCCCTAGCGTAAGTATCCTGTTCTCAATTAAAGATCTCCCTTCGCCTTCGGTATCTGTCAGAACAACGCTTCTTTTAGTTGAAAGCGCTTCCTGATAAACCGAACCTCTGAAATCATCACAGACACTTGAACATACCGGATTCAGTACAAAACTTCTGTTACCAATATTTTTTCCTCCTCTGAGAGTAAGATCACTTTCTTCAGGAAATGAAACCAGTCCTGTTTTTATCTCGCTATCCCTGAGCAGATTTTTTATTGCCGCAGAGAGCATCTCAAAATTTGAATCATCAAGAAGCGCACTGTTCTGCAGGAATCTGAATCTGAGTTCTGAAAGCACCTGTTCATCAGTAACTTCTAAAAAATCGAAAGTTACAAACCCGTGGAACTCAAATACAGATGGCGGAAACAATTCCGTTAACTGTTTTGTGTCATTAAATTCTTCAAGCGCCCTCATCAGTTTTGATTCATCAAGTTCAGGAACTTCACCGTTTACATGTACCTTTACATACCGGGCGTCAATATTGAGCCTGTAATATCTTGTAAGTCCTGAATTATTATCCGGCACACTTATGATAACAGGATTAGGCACAATAATGGGTCTTTTATAAACAACTTTAAGGATAATTAGTGCGGCATTCACGGTATTGTAAACATTAAACATGGCGGGATCTATGCCCAGGGTGGTAAGATTGGTATCCTCCCTGAGATTTATTTCTTTTTCAAATCGAGGCGTTTTCAGAAAAAAGATAAAATTAAACGGGAGTGATGAGGCTCTTATTATCCTATCTGTTTCGTTTGCGGGGAACTGCAAAGAAAGGAGCTCTCTGATCAACGGAAGATTTTCATCAATGACCTGCAGATCATTTATTACACCCCTTAGTTGATGAGTTTTACTGAATTTCTCAGTAACGGATGCTGCAAACTCCGAAATCAGACCTGTGTTATTATCAGCTATTGCTTTCCACTCTTCAGCCATCATTTCAAAACTGAGTCTGCAGCTGTAAGCAAATTCCTTTGAATTTATAAGTTTGGCATTATCAGTTGCATTCATAAAATCGTATTTCCTTAATCCGAGACCCTAAGCCTACTCTTTAAGCCATAGTGGTATATAACCCTGCCTTTTGACTATTTTTTGTCCCTCGGGGCTTATAATCCATGTTATAAGGTCTTTGTATATTCCCGTAGGTTCTGAAATTGTATAAAGATGAAGATACCTTGTTACAGGATAAGCCTCTGAACCGTTTTTGTAACCGGAAGGATAAATTTTATCAATTGAAAGGAGATTAATCTGCTTTTCTTTCTGATACTGGATTCCGGTAAAGCCTATTGCCCCGGGATCGGAAGCAACAGCCTCTATTATATCATCATTAGTGGATTTGACAATTGAATTCACGCCATAATTAAGATTATCCAGAACAAACTTCCTGACGTAAGCCATAGTACCGGAGTTAGCCGGCCTGAGATATAACGTAATCTGACGGTCTTCACCACCTATTTCTTTCCAGTTCTTTATTCTTCCTGTAAGTATATCCTTTAACTGTGAAAAACTCAGATTGCCTGTTTTATTGTTAATGTTAACATAAAAAAACACTTCATCCTTGGCAATGATAGTTGAAATTCCGAGCATTCCTGTTTTTTCTGCAAGAGCTCTTACTTCTTTTGCCTCCAGTGGTCTTGAAGCCATGCAGATATGTGCTTTACCTTCAATAAGTTCTTTAATCCCTTCTGAAGAACTGCCACCTTCCACGTAGATCGAAATACCGGGATTAAGCCTCATAAACTCGGCGGCGAGTTCTGTGACAAGGGGTTTCATAGTTTCTGATCCCTCAATGATTATAATTCCGCTTCTTGAGGTCCTGAGGCTGCAGCCTGAAATAACAAAGAGGATATAAGCTAAAAATGTAAAGAAAAGAATCTTTCTCATCTCTTTTCCGCCTTGTTTCTTAACCTTGCAATCTCAAAAAAATTACCGGGCAGCCACTTAATCTCTTTTTCATAATTTGCTGTTTTAATAATGAAATCTTCAATAATTGATGCATGATAAGCAGCTGCATTAAAATTGATTACGGGGCTGCAAGTATCCGCCTCGGTATGATATCCGTTTAGCATATAATCTGTAAGAATTTTGAGTGCGTCATCAGGTGAAGTATTCCGGAAATCAAGCCCCTCATATAAAAGAATGGATGGTATTCCTGCTCTGGCAAATGCATACTGGTCTGATCTGGCAAAAGCTTCTGTATTTTCGAAGTAATCCGGCAGATTAGCTTTTTTAAGGTCTTTCTCTTCCAGAAATTCTGTAAACAATTCATTCAGTTCTGATTTATCTGCTCCAACACCTATCAGCGAATTCAGAGTGTCAATAAAACATAAACCATCAATATTGATGTTAGCCATAGTTTTGTAAAGAGGCAGCGGCGGATTCTGAGTATAGTACACCGATCCCAGGAGTCCCTTTTCTTCAGCAGTTACTGCAGAGAAAATAATGGAACGGCGGTTGGCACGTGATTTTTTCAGGGACTTCATAATTTCAAGCATGCCTGCCACTCCGATGGCATTATCAAGGGCTCCATTGTATATTTTTATACCTGAATCGGAAGAATCATATCCAAGATGATCATAATGAGCCGTTACAAGAATATATTCATCCTGCATATTTTCATCGTTTCCCCTCAGAATCCCGGTAACATTAATACCCAGAAAGTCTCTTTCATCAAATCTTCCTTTAAATGAAAGAGATGTTTTGAGAGGAAACGACCTCATATTCCCGTTTCGGTGAAAATCAAGTACCGTTTCATAATTAAAATCACTTCCTGAAAATATCACTTCTGATACAGACGGATTAAGAATGATACTGAAGGAAGAACTCACCTCTGAGGCGAGCCTTATATATTCTGATGAATAGAGCTGTGAGAGTTTTTCCCAGTTGAAGATCTCAAAGTCAGCAAGATTCGGAATGAAAATTAATCCGGCAGCTCCCCTTGCAAGTGCGGTTTTTCTTTTACTTTCTATAAGTGCGTATGGAGTAAGATTTTTACCGTCAAAGAATGTTTCGTTATCAGATAATGGCTCTCCTCCGAGCACCACGACAACCTTGTTCTCCACATCAAGATAATGATAATCATCATAATCAAATTCAAGGGCAGAGATACCGTATCCTGCAAAAACTGTTTCAAGCGTATCCGGTATAAAGGTAGGGTCACCGTAAGATACAGGCAGATAGTCTTTCCAGATTACGAGCTCTGAGAAAGCCTCACCGCTGAAAAGCTTAATCATTGAATTATCTTTGGGGTTACTTCCATGCAGCGGTACGTACTGAAAATATCCGTTTAATCCGGGAGGAGTTTCAAGCCCGGATTCTGCAAATTTACCGGAAATAAATTCTGCAGCAATTGCTTCTCCCCTCTGCCCTGTCCCTCTTCCGAGCATTTCTTCAGATGCAAGCAGACAGGTATATTTCTTCAGAGAATCAGGGTTAGTACCTTTTACTGAAGGAACTATCAGAACAAGCCAAAGAGTGATGATGTAAAAAAGTAAGTGTAACAAATCTCTTTTTTTTGTTTTTTTATGATGTCTAATATATCTAATTACATTTAATCTGAATAGCCCGTAAGTTCTGCATAACCTTTACCGGAAATACTCTTTCCGTTTTTTATCCCCTGCACTATTATTCCACCCTCATAATAAGGAATCGAAACCAGGAGTTCCTGCTCCTCGATAAGAGTTTTTACCGTAAATTTCATGCTGCCGCCCAAAACCGTAATTTCCCAAACCGAAGGATACTCATTACCCGATTTCATCGTTCTGTAATCATTTTCTTTTATTTCGATATCTGAGGCTCTGAGGTTTCTGATATTTCCGCTACTCTAAATATAAGTACCCTTTGAGAAACTTAAAGATTTATTATCGGCTCCCCTGATCTTAAAAAGCATTAATTCCGAACCGTCTTCAAGGGCAATCGAAAACCAATCCCACCCTTTCTGATCTTTTTCAAGTGCACTCGTGCTCCATTCACGGTCCATCCACGAATTTCCCGAGACAGAGTAAGTTTTCCCTCCTGAAGTAATTGTTCCTTCAGATTTCATTCTTGTATAGGAATAATAGTATGAGGCATTGCCCTCAGAATAACTCTTTTTGCTCAGGCCTTTTTCACCGTGAAGAACAACTTTTTTTATGGGTGTAAGGGTAAGTTTAAGATTTATATCACCGTTTACAGCATTTATAATGAAAGTGTCACGTCTGCCTGAAGGATCATCACCGGGTCTTATTACAAGAATATTTTCATTCACCCTTATCTCAGAAT
>CAYPMQ010000087.1:0-11719 GCA_964411625.1 uncultured Ignavibacteriaceae bacterium | reverse complement strand
GGTAAGGATATTGCGCCCAGGATCGCTGTTAAACTCGATGCGGGAATAATGATGGATGCAGTTGCACTCAGCTATGAAGCCGGTGAACTGACGGCAACACGACCGGTTTTTGCAGGTAAGGCGCTTCAGGATGTCAGGCTTACAAGCAGCGTAAAAGTAATCACCCTCAGACCCAATGTCTTCAAAGCAAAAGTTTCTTCGGCAGGTGCAACAGCTGATGTTCAGATTTCAGCAGTGGATTCACCTGATCTGAGAGAGAAGGTTACCGAGGTTAAGAAATCTGCCGGTAAACTTGATGTCGCCGAAGCAGATATTATAGTTTCGGGAGGAAGAGGACTTAAAGATCCCTCAAACTTTCATCTGGTCGAAGAACTTGCCGATGCACTCGGAGCAGCGGTAGGAGCTTCAAGAGCAGTTGTTGATGCAGGTTGGAGGCCCCACGGTGAGCAGGTCGGTCAAACAGGAAAAACTGTTTCACCAAGTCTCTATATTGCATGCGGTATCTCGGGAGCAATTCAGCACCTCGCGGGAATGTCCTCCTCTAAATACATTGTCGCAATCAACAAAGATAAGGATGCCCCGATCTTCCAGGTTGCTGACTACGGTATTGCCGGTGACGTGTTCGAGGTTTTACCCGCATTAACTGCAGAAATAAAAAAGATTAAATCATAGCGATAATATTTCCAGGTAAGGATTATTGATTTGAATAAGGTTGAGTGTGAAGTAGCTGCATTATCATCAAGCCCCTCTCCGGGCGGTGCTTATGCCCTGATACTGAAAGAAGTTTATGGTAACCGGAAACTTCCTATCGTGATAGGTCAGTTTGAAGCCCAGGCTATTGCCCTTGAACTGCAGGGAGAAAAACCTTCCCGTCCGCTTACTCATGATCTGATCAAAACGATTATTGAGAACTTAGGGGCAACTGTCGAAGAAATAGTTATAACCGAGCTCCGTGACTCAACATATTATGCAAAAATTGTTCTTGAGCAGAGTTCCCTTACTAACGAGGTTGATGCGCGTCCCTCTGATGCCATTGCAATTGCACTGAGAACTCAGTCACCAATATTCGTGAGTGAAAGAGTGTTTGATCTGGCGGGATTCATTTCAACGGGTGATACAGTTGCTGACGCAATGGAAGAAGAGGAAAGAGTAAAGGGAACCAACTCTGCACGCGAGTCAAAAGTTGCTGCGCTTCAGAATCAGCTTCGTGAAGCACTTGAAAATGAGGACTACGAACGCGCAGCCAAACTACGTGATGAAATCAATAAACTTCAGGGCGGTTTCAGCCGGCAATGAAATACCTGATAAACGTCAAATTTAAAAAAGGTTGTTCATCTGTAAAGATGGACAATCTTTTTACTTTTATTTAAATATTCCCGGAATTATACATTTTATTTCTGGTGAATAATTTTAAGTAAGTCTGAATCAGCGCAGTTCTTTAATCAGAAATTTACCGGTTTCACTCAGAGGCGTAGCGGCAATCTGTTCAGGTGCGCCTTGGGCAACAATTTGACCGCCTCTTTCACCGCCGTCAGGACCGAGATCTATTACCCAGTCAGCTGTTTTAACGACGTCAAGATTATGTTCAACCACAACTACAGTGTTACCTTTATCAACAAGTTTATTCAGAACTTTTAGAAGAATTCTCACATCTTCAAAGTGAAGTCCCGTTGTGGGTTCATCAAGAAAATATATTGTCTTACCCGTGCTTACTTTACTCAGTTCGGTAGCAAGTTTAACTCTCTGGGCTTCACCTCCCGAAAGTGTTGTTGCCTGCTGACCCAACTTAATGTAACCGAGCCCCACATTATTTATGGCTTCAATTTTCCTTTTAATTCTCGGGAGATCAGAAAAGAAGTCAAGTGCCTCTGATACCGTCATATCAAGAACATCTGCAATTGACTTGGTTTTATAGAGAACCTCCAAAGTCTCCCTGTTATAGCGCTTACCGTTGCATACATCACAGGTCACATATACATCAGGCAGAAAATTCATTTCAATCCGCTTAAGGCCCTCACCGTCACATGCCTCGCATCTTCCACCTGCCACATTGAAACTGAACCTCCCGACTGCATAACCTCTCATCTTTGCCTCGGGCAATTGTGCAAAAAGATCGCGGATATGAGTGAATAATCCTGTGTAAGTGGCAGGGTTTGATCTCGGAGTTCTGCCTATCGGGCTCTGATCAATTTCTATCACCTTATCAATGTTCTCAAGTCCGGAAACTTCAGAGTATGACAAGGGCACAACTTTGCTTGCGTAATAATGCCTCATAAGAAGCGGAACAAGAGTTTCGTTTATCAGTGTGGATTTACCCGAACCGCTTACGCCGGTTATGGCAGTAAGAGTTCCGAGAGGAATAGAAAGATCAATGTTTTTCAGATTATTCCCCTTTGCCCCTTTAAGAGAAAGGAAACTACCGTTTCCGGGTCTTCTTAACACCGGAACTTCGATCTCCTTTTTCCCGTGGAGATAATCAAGGGTGAGAGAAGAAGCCTCTGATTTTTTTCCGAGAAGATCGGAAGTATTTCCAACGGCGCAGATCTTTCCGCCGTGCATGCCTGCTGCCGGCCCAAGATCAACCAGATAATCAGAACTCTCTATTGTTTCTTTATCATGCTCAACAACAATTATAGTATTATTAAGGTCACGGAGACTTTTCAGTGAATTTATGAGTTTTATGTTATCACGCTGGTGCAGCCCGATGCTGGGTTCATCAAGAACATAAAGCACCCCGGCAAGCTGAGTTCCTATCTGCGTGGCAAGTCTTATCCGCTGTGATTCCCCTCCTGAAAGTGTTTTTGCACTCCTTGAAAGAGTGAGATAATCCAGTCCTACATTAAGCAGGAAGTCAAGCCGCATGGTTATTTCCTTAAGAATCGGACGGGAAATTATTGTATCACGTTCATTAAGTGTAACATGATTGAAAAATTCTCTTGTATCTGATATAGAAAGATCACAAAGCTCGGCAATATTCTTTCCACCGAACCTTACCGCAAGCGATTCCTTTTTAAGCCTGCCCCCGTTACACTTCGGGCATCTTTTTGTACTCATGAATGCTTCAACCCACTCCCTCACTTTGTTTGAGGTGGTATTTTTATACTGGTTGTTCATCCATTCTATGATTCCGGGAAATTTTTGATAGTATGTCACGGTCTTTTTCAGTCCGATATCAACCTTCACAGGCAATTTCTCCTGCGTACCGTAAAATATCAGGTGCATTGCATCTTCATGAATATCTTTCACGGGAGTATCGTAATCAAACCCGAATTTTTCTGCAATCGCTTCGAGATAGTTGAATATCCACACATTTCTGGGTTTCCCTATTGGCAGAATTCCCTCCTGAGCAATGCTTTTGTTCTTATCAGGAATCATAAGTTCAAAATCAAAATCCTTTGATTCACCAAGCCCTTCACAGCTTTCGCATGCACCATAATGAGAATTGAATGAAAATGAATTTGGTGCCATTTCCTGATAGTTGATGTTGCAGTTGAGGCATGCAAGAAAACGGGAATAAACAAAATCCTGTTCACCGTTGCTTATTATGACCATTCCGTTACCGTAATTCAGAGCAACCTCAAGTGATTGCGACAATCTTGCATCACTTTCATCGGCAACATTCAGCTTATCAACTACAATCTCGATATTGTGGATTTTATAACGATCGGTCTGGAATCCCTTTTCAAGCTCGAAAATTTCGTTATCAACCCTCACCTTAAGAAATCCGTCATTGGCGATATCCTCAAAAAGCTCTCTGTAATGTCCTTTTCTTCCTCTGACAACCGGAGCCAGTACAGAAATCTTTTTACCTTTAAATGTTGTGAGAACGGTTTCCAGTATCTGTGAGGATGATTGCTTGGTAACAGGTTCACCACAGTTATAACAGAACGGCTGACCTACCCTGGCATATAACAACCTCAGATAATCATAAATTTCGGTTACCGTTCCTACAGTTGAACGGGGATTCCCCGAAGTCACTTTCTGCTCAATTGATATGGATGGACTCAGCCCGTCAATCATATCAACATCCGGCTTCTCAAGCATATCAAGGAACTGCCTTGCATAAGCAGAGAGGCATTCTATATATCTTCTTTGTCCTTCAGCATAAATAGTGTCAAACGCCAGTGATGATTTCCCTGATCCTGAAAGACCTGTGATTACAGTAAAACTGTTTCTCGGGATTTCAAGATCCACATTCTTAAGATTATGTTCTCTCGCACCTTTTATTATTATCTTTTCTTTGAACACGCCGTTATCTCTGTATAAAAAATTCTGGAATTATATTTGTAAAACAATTTTCGATTTAAATTAATTCGGAATCTGAGTGTCTGATAATCTCCCCCTTCATTACAAAACTATTTCCGGTTTTTTCGAATCCAAATATAAAGAAAAAGGCTCCCTTTTTATCGGACGTGCCTACCCTGCAGAAGATGCTTTTCAGGCCGAATCGGTACTTGCCCTGGTTAAAAAAGAATTCTATGATGCCACTCATAATTGTTATGCCTGGAAACTGAAAGACGGCTCGGTAAAATATTCTGACGACGGAGAGCCAACCGGTACTGCAGGAGTCAGGATACTTTCCGCAATAAATCATTTTAATCTCACCGATATAATAGTCATCTCAACAAGGTATTACGGAGGCACAAAATTAGGGGTGGGTCCGCTTGGAAAGGCATATTACGAATCCGCTTTAACTGCGCTTGAAAGTGCAGCTTTCACGGAATACACCAGATTCAGAAAGGTTATCTTTTCCGTCGGATTTGATGATACAGGGAAGATCTTTCATCACCTTCAGAAGGATTTCATACGACTGATCTCTCAGGATTATTCTGACGGACTTGCAATTACAACAGAGATCAGATACGATCTTGCAGGGAAATTCTCAGAGGATTTATTTGATGAATTCCACGGGAGAATTAAAACCGAAATGACGGATGAGGAAATTTACAGAACTGATTAAACCGTCTTCCGGCTGTTGGGAATAATCCGGCTAAAGGGTGTCGGTAAAGAGTGTCATACTCCGATTCTGTTTCCATAATCCGCAAACGGTTATAATTTTTTGCTGGTTACAATCGCATTTGGTTATAACTTTCTGCGGAATTTCCGATATTCAGGTATTCAATTCTCTACGGTTTAATCCTGTCTGTAGTTTTCGGGCCAGAGAAATTTATAATAATTTCCCGGATTTACAACTTCGGCATTTTTTACCGCGTAATTTTTAATAAATGTTTCAGGAAATCTGGCAGATGCTTTTTCATTCCATTTGAACTCATAAGCAGAAAAAACACCATTTTTCTCTTCGATATAATCAATCTCCTGCTGAAGCTTTGTTCTCCAGAAATACTGCTTAACTACTAATTCTCTTGCGCTGAGATATTTCCTCTTCTCCGAGATAAGATAATTTTCCCATAACCTGCCGGTATCATTCCTCGAACTCAGAGGCAGAAAATTACCTGTTACAGAATTCATTATTCCGTTGTCATAGAAATAGTATTTTTTTCTTTTCTTTATCTCATTACGCTGATTTCCGGAGTATGCAGGCAACTTAAAAATAATCATTGCCTGTTCGAGAATCCTCAGATATTTATCAACCGTACCTCTGTCCATACCGGTTATTTCAGCCAGTTCAGTTGAGCTGACTTCATTACCGGCCTTAAAAGCAAGTGCAGACACTAATTTCTCAATCATTACCGGGTTCTTAATCTCGTCAATTGCAAGAATATCCCTGAAAAGAAAACTTCCGGTCAGATCACGGAGAATTCTTTCTGCAAGCTCAGGCCTTGTAATTACTTCAGGGTGTGATCCGTAAACAAGGCGATTACTTAAATTTCTGAGTTCTTCAGGGAGATTCGTATGGCTGACCATCTCTTCAAAACTTATCGGGAAGAGGTTAAATTCAAATTTTCTGCCTGCCAGCGACTCTGATGTGTTCCTCATTAGCTGGAATGAGGATGACCCTGTCGCTATTACCTGAATATTAGGGAAGCTGTCAGTAAATATTTTAACAGCAACAGCAATATCAGGAATTTTTTGTGCCTCATCTATGAATATAATTTGAGAAGTACCGGCGATCGCCCTAAGTTTTGCCGGGTCAGGATTCTGAAGAAGCTGCCGTGAATCTGTGTAATCACCGTTCAACTCTATGAATGATGATCCCAGCTCTGATAAAAGCATTTTTACGAGAGTGGTTTTTCCGCACTGCCTGGGGCCATAAATTATTATCGCTTTCCCCATGAACAGCAGCTTCTTTATTTCTTCAGATATTCGTCTCTTGATCATATTGCGCCATATCTTTAAAGGAAAGATACTAAATATCAGTTAAATCCGCAAACAGTTATGACTTTTTGCGGGTTACAATCACGTTTAGTTATAACTTTCTGTAGAATTGGATTTATCGGAGAAGTAATATTTTAGGAATTGTCACCAAATATTATAATATTCAGTGAATATATTCACCAAATATTATAATTTGTAGTGAATAAGAGGTAAAGGAGTGATTTACTCACATCGGGAAACATCCCGCCAATCTCATAAAGATTTAATTTTTTTCAGGGATCAGAAAATGCGGGAATCATGAAAACGGGATCAGATCATTACCGAAGGGTGCAGTGTGCACATAATAAAGTTGTGGATCAAAGATGTCTTTTTATACCTGTTGGGGTATCCTGCATGAAATATCCGCCTGTATGAATCAGTACTATTTTATCCCCTGATTTAAATCGTCCTTTTTTTATCTCCTCCTGAACCCCGTAAAAAAGTTTTCCCGTGTAAACAAAATCAAGCGGTACTTCTGATCTGCTTTCAAAATCTTCAATAAAATCAATCAGCTCCTTTCTCTTTTTTGCATACCCTCCGAAATCGTAACCGGGAACAAACTCAAAATTGCGAAAAACCCGCTTATTGTATCCGTAGTTGAGTGATCTTATATCATCTTTCAAAAAACCATATTGCTTCAGCGAAGGGAAAATCAGCAGTTTTTTGTGGCCCGCCAGCCCTTCAAGCAAGCCTGCGGCCGTTCCTCCCGTACCGCATGAAACGGCCAGGTAATCAAAATCATCGTTTATATAATCAACAATCTCTGAACAGCCTTTAACTGCCAGACTGTTGGATCCCCCCTCAGGAACAAGATAAAAATCACCAAACTTTTTTCTGAGCATTTCTATGAATTCAGGATTATTCCTCAGCCGGTATTCCTCTCTCGTGACAAAGAAAAACTCCATGCCGCACTCAGCCGCAAAACTCAGAGAGTAATTTGAGGGATTAAGTTCTTCTCCCCTGATTACTGCAGCTGATCTGATTCCTTCCTTCATTGCGGTGAATGCAAGTGCCCTTATATGATTAGAGAAAGCACCGCCAAAAGAGAGAATCAGCTCTGCAGAGTTTTTTTTTGCTTCAATAATATTATATTTAAGCTTAAAGTATTTATTCCCTGAAACAACGGGATGAATCTTATCAAGACGGAGAATCCTGATGCTAAGATGGCGGGCATCATCAAAATAGCTGCCTGCTTCCTGAAGAATAATATTTTCAGTATTCAGGATTATTTCTGTCATTGCTTTTTGTGAATTAAATCACTATTCATTTGAGTGACATTCAACTGTACGAAATTTATTAGTTTTATTAATACAAAATAATTATTAAATTCAATTTTCATTCTTCTATAACTTGAACAGTTTTAATAACACTGAAAAATCAAGGGAGATCACTCCCAAACAATTCTATCCACTAAATATATTAAAGGAGCATTACGCATAATGAGACTTTCCAGACTTCTTCTTCTTTCTCTTATCCTTTGCGGTATGGCTTGGGCGCAAAAGGGTGAGGGCGGAAATACGTCTGATGTCCGCGAGAAAATCTGGTCCCGAATAATGACGGACGGAAAAACAGTTCCCGTGGCACCTGATGCAAATTTCATCTGGGTTCCTGTAAAACCGGAAATAAAACAGTACTCTCTTAAAGGCGGTACTGAAGCAACGGTTTACCCGAACTACCGACCTTTACCAACCACAAATTCAACTCAGTCAGAGTTAAGTATTGATGTTCACCCGCTTAACGGTAATATTGTTTTTGCATCATCAAATGCAACAAGCTGGAGCGGAACATCAGTAGGCACCCTTTACGGAACAGGTATTTACCTCACCACTGACGGTGGTACATCATGGCAGGGATGGGATGATCCGCCGTTCGGAAGAAACTCAGGCGATCCCGTTTCTGTAATCAGCCATACCGGTGTTCTCTGGGAAGGTTTCATTGATTCAGGCACTAATGACGGTGGTCAGGGTGTGGCTGTTTCTACCAATAACGGCGTTAGCTGGAACAGATATGTATCAGGACCAGCACCCGCCGGATTCAGCGATCTTCTTGATAAAAACCACATGATGGTTGATAAAACTCCATCTTCTCCTTATGCAGGCAGAGCTTATAATTCATGGACTGCCTTCGTAAGCGGCAGCCCTAACAATGAGAATATCGAGCTTACATGGTCATCAGATAACGGTGCAACATGGAGCCCGAGACAAAATATCTCTGCTGCAGTTAATGCAGGATCACATGATCAGGGCGTTAACGTACAGACAGGCCCCAATGGTGAAGTTTATGTTGCATGGGCTATTTATGATGCATGGCCGGGCGGTGAAGATGCAATCGGTTTTGCAAAATCAACAGACGGCGGTGTTACATTCACTCCTGCTTACAGAGTTTACTCAGCAGTTAACTTCGGTATCCGCGGAAACCTGAAGCCCACCAGCATCAGAGTTGCCTCATTCCCTTCAATGGCAGTTGATAGAAGCGGCGGCCCGGGTAACGGCAACATTTACATTACATTTCCTGCAAAAGGCGTTGCTCCTGCCGGGTCTGATCCTGACATTCTCATGATCAAATCAACCGATGGCGGTGCCACTTTTGGTGCCCCTGTGAGAGTTAACAATGATGCTCTTAACAACGGCAAAGAACAGTATTTTCCCTGGTGTACAGTTGATCAGTCAACCGGTGCAGTTTACACCGTTTTCTATGATAACAGAAACACCACCTCAGACAGCTCCGGTGTATTCATGACAAGATCAACTGATTTTGGCGTGACACACGAAAACATTCAGGTAAGTGACCAGAATTTCAGACCCAAACCGATCAGCGGTCTCGCAGGCGGTTATCAGGGCGATTACATTGGTATTGTTGCAAAAGATAACAGAGTATGGGCTTACTGGGCTGATGACAGAACCGGTATCTATCAGGGCTGGGTTGCTTATGCAACATTTGGGCCAAATATTTCACACACCCCCCTCACTAACACTGAAGACCTCAACGGACCTTACATCGTTAATACCGAAGTTGCATCACAGGTTCCGCTTGCCGAGGTGAAACTGTTCTGGGGTAGAGGAGACAACAACCAGATAACAGATTCAACAACAATGACCAACAGCTCCGGTAATACCTTCACAGGTAACATTCCAGGTAATGGTCAGGCGGCTACTTACAATTATTACATCAAAGCTGTTGATAATCAGGGTGGTACTTCCTACAGCCCTGCAGGAGCTCCCGGAACAGTATATAAATTCAGAGCTGAAACTGACCTTACACCACCCACAATTACTCACACTGCTCTGGGTGATCAGTACAGGGAAACCTGGCCTGCAACAGTCACATCAGTTGTAAAAGACAATATCGGTGTTGATACTGTTTACGTTGTTTACAAAATCAACACAACAGGACAGCTCCGTAATTTCGGTCTCATGGTTTCTGATGACTCAGTATATTCAGGATCTTTCAATATCGATACAACTCAGATAGCAGTTGGCGATACAATGTATTACAGAATTGTTGGGAAAGACGTTGCAGCCGCAGGTAACCTTGCTTATCATCCTTCTGCAAATGACTGGAATTCCTTCAGATTCATAGCCGATCCTTCATTCCCTGTTATTAACCACACCGCAATGAGAGATCAGGCAAGAGTAAGATGGCCTGCCAAAATCAGAGCTAATGTTACAGATAACCTTGGCGTTGCCAGCGTTAAAGTTGAGTGGATGGTTAATAACGGTGCCGTAACAAGCAAGGTGTTTGACCTTTCATTACTCAGCGGCAGCACTTACGAAGCTCCATTTAACAGTGATACAACAGAAGTTGTTGTAGGCGACACTATTAAATACAGAATTAAAGCTACCGACGCTTCAACCGTTGGTAACATTACCTATGCACCTGCATCAGGTTATTATGCATTCAAGATTATTGATGCTCTTGGCACAGTTCTTCTTCTCAACGATGACATAGCTGCCGCCGGCAGAGTCTCCACAGACAAAATCGGCAACGGAGAAAATCTTGAAATGGCAATAGGAGCCTCAGCAGCTCTGTTTAATTCAACACTCGTTAATGAAGGATATGTTGTTGATTCAATGGCATTTGCCCAGCTTGATACAACAATGCTTGATAATTATGATGTGGTGATTCTCACATCAGGTACCAAGACTGCAGTGCAGTTTGATAATCAGGCATTCAGAACCGCTATAGCCATGTACAGCCACAGAGGCGGAAAAACTCTGGTTGAAGGCGGTGAGGTAGGATGGAACTACCGTGTAAGCGGTACAACAACCGACAGAGATCCCTTCTTCAGACAAACTGTTCTCCAGTGCTCATCATGGGTATCAGATATGTCAGGTACAGGTATCTTCAAAAAACGTCTTCCTCTGCATGATATGTTCAACACACCTTATTACGTCCAGGATTCACTGACATTTGCGAGTTCCTCATTTGGACCCCGCGATGCAATGAGAATCATACCTAATAAACCCGGCATCCTTAAAGTCGGATCATGGTTCCAGTATCCCGATACCGCCGGTATCATTGCTTATTCACCCTCAAATAATGATGAAATCAGAAATATCTTCATGACATTTGCCATTGGTGATATAATTCAGGTTCAGGCTGCAAAAAATCTTATTGTAAACGCTCTTAACATCCTCACACAGGGCGGCGGTGTTATTCCTGTTGAGTTAACTTCATTCACTGCAAATGCAACTGAAAGCAGCGTTGTTCTGAACTGGACAACCGCCTCCGAAGTTAATAACGCAGGTTTCAATATCGAAAGAAAAGCTGCGGGTGAATCATCATTCCGTACAGTCGGTTATGTTGAAGGACGCGGAACAACTCTTGAACCCGGTTCATATTCATACACTGATAAGAACATGGGCAACGGAACCTATACCTACAGACTGAAACAGCTCGATTTTGACGGTTCATTTGAATACTCAAACGAAGTTGAAGTTAATATAGGTACTCCTGCAACTTTTGCTCTTATGCAGAACTACCCCAATCCGTTCAACCCTTCAACCCTCATTAAATATGCACTTCCTGCAGATTTACAGGTTGAACTCTCAGTATTTAACGTGCTGGGTGAAAAAGTTGCAACACTGGTTAACTCATTCCAGAAGGCCGGCAACTACGAAATCGTATTTGATGCCTCCAAACTTTCAAGCGGTGTTTACCTCTACAGAATTGATGCAGGCAAATACAGCTCAGTTAAGAAGATGATCTTAACCAAGTAAGACTTAACATTTCTTACTTTAAAGCCGTTCCGGTTATCCGGAGCGGCTTTTTTATTTTAAAGCTTTAAGGGAAAATCATCGTGCTTTGTGAACTGATATTAATTGAATCGGGACTGCACCATATTTATTTATTTTTTTATTAGTCCCATTTCTATTAGATTACCCCGGCACGCTGCTTCTGATAA
>CAYPMQ010000086.1:0-11861 GCA_964411625.1 uncultured Ignavibacteriaceae bacterium | reverse complement strand
TCAAGTTTTATCACTGTAAGAGGCTTTTTAATTTTGTGATTAGCGGTAACCACCGTTGCAGCTTAAATATTCAGTTTTTCTTATTTAATAATTGCAAGGTGGGCATCACGGAACCTGAGAGCTGATCTTATTCTTGCAAGAATCTCGACCCTTTCAAAAGGTTTTTTTATATAGTCAAACGCTCCGGCCTGAAGACCCTGTTTTGCTTCTTCAGGAGAAACCTTGGCAGTAACTATCAGCACCGGGATGCTTGATGTCAGCTGATCATTTTTCATAATCTCAAGAACATCAAGTCCCGTTATTCCGGGCAGCATAATATCAAGGAGGACAAGATCAGGTTTTTCCTTCCTGGTAATGGCAAGTCCTTCCTCACCGTTTAATGCAGTATATACTTTATAATTTTCTTTTTTAAGAATAAGCTCAAGGAACTTAACATTCTGGATGTTATCATCCACTACCAGAATTGAATACATTTGACTATGTCTCTGATTAAATTATTAAAGAAAAGAATAACAGTTAAATTAAAGTATTACAAAGCAATAACATAATAAAAAAGTACTTAAGATCATCTGACGGTAACTGAAATTTCAGTAATTTCAGGTTTGCCTGCATAATTCAGAAATTTAACTTTACCCCCTGCTTCATTCAGTTCCCAGACAACCCCGTTTTTCACCGTGTCACCCGCCTTAAAAATGAAAAGCTCTCCGTCTTCATTCTCAAAATGAGCTCCGGCTTCGGAAAATTTTATGAGAATGAGATCTGATACATCAGGCGGGTCTTTACTGAAGAACCCATATCCGTAAAATATATCTGCACGCCGGGCAAGTTCCGGTTTTACGGGAGAATAAGAACTTTTAAATCCTGCATAGAGAGAGTCAGATAAGGCGTAAATTATTATCTGCACAGTGAGAAATAAGCGTGAACTGCTTACAAGATTTTCTTCATTGTCATCCGTTTTGAGAACATTAAGTGAATCAAGCTCAAGCAGTAAACCTGATTCAGAGAGGTTATCAAGTAATGTGTAAAACTCACGTGAAAGACAGGAAGCCTGCAGCCGGATCCTGTGCATTTTCATAAAACCCTTGGTTGAATCAGAGAGGGTGACTGATTCAAAATATGATGTTACAGGGCTCAGGCTGCGGGCAGCAATTCCATTAATAAATTTTAATCCATCTTCATGCCCGCCGGTGAATAAAGCCGGCGTGCTGTTTATAACTTTTTCATAATGCCTGATATAAGCATCCTGTTTAAGTGAACCCGGGTGCAGCACCTCATATTTTTGATTTTCACCGGCCAACAGATAAAGGTTATAAATTCCTATTGAAATAAAAATAACTGCCGGGAAAATCAGGCTCCATAAAAATATCAGCTGTATTTTGGCGCGTCTGATAAAATACTGAGGTACTTTATTCACCAGAATTCACCTGTAAAAAGATAAAAATCAGTATCCTCATATCTGATCGTTCTGATTCTTGAGATCCGGAAATCAGTAACTTTTTCTCTTATTCTGAAGATGTTCTCATTGGAAACCGTGTAACCTTCCTCTCCGAAAGTTCCTCCGGAATAAGAGATTTTATTTATCCATGTGGAATCGAATACCGAAATTACATCGGCGAATTCACTGAGTTTAACGGATGTAATGTTTACTCCTGTTACCGCTGTCAGAAAATCGGCATATTCTGAAGGAGTGATACCTGTTTTCTTAAACCAAGGGAAAAGGGTTCTGATACTGACACTTTCACTGAGAGCTTTTTCGGTTATATTTCTGTTTTCAACCGCGTTATTCAGATGATGGTATGTTCCGTATAAAAAAAAGCAGGATACTAACAGAAAAATAAAAGCATATCTGATATAAACTCTTTGTCTGGACTGTGATTCAAAATTGCTTCTGAGGGCGTTAAAATAAGGCTTATCATTATCCATGTAATGAGAATCAGAAATAAAAGGTAGATATGGAACATAGTACTCACTAAGCCCGTTAAATGTCTTGCGGTCAGAAATTATTTTCAGTTTTGCAGAGCTTCCTGACTTTTTAAGTTCTTCACTTATTTCCTGACTCAAGTCTTCATCTGCTATTACAAGGTCAGGCTGAAATCTGAAATTAAGCGTTGAGAACAATCCCGGTGAGTGAATGAGAACTTTCTGAACGGAATGGTTTTCAATAAGAAAGACGGCATTTCTGTTAAAATAAATAACCCGGTCATCAGGGAAAAGATTAAACAACTCAGTAAGTTTCCCTGTAATCACTGATGAAAGATCACCCTCTGCCGATATTCCCGAAAAAGTGATCTTAAGTTCAGAGATCATTTTAAAAATGGACTCAGAAATATATTCTCTGTTCATTTTAATCAGACCTTTATCAGAACCGGGGCGAAGATCATCGAAGATAATTTTAAGGTCTGTAAGCCGGCAGTTATAAAGCACACTTGTTTGATCAGGAGAATAATTACCTGATTTTATAACTTCATAGGGTAAAAAAACCTGGGTAAATGAATTATTTTTAAGATTAAAGACATAAATACCGTCAGTACCCGATAAAAATATTGTTAAATTCATGTTTTTGTGAGGGATTGCTTTTTCTAACTGAACAAAATATAGTAAATTCAAAAACTCATGCGAAAAAATTAATTCAATTAATAAACTAACCCGGAGCACGAAAGATAATGAAAAAAATTTCTCTCGTATTATTCCTCATGTTTGGTCTTTTCATTGGTTGCGGTAAAAAGCAGGAAAAACCGGAAGAACCCAAAAAGGACACAGTAAAAACAGAGACAAAAGCGGACAGCGTTGCAGAAGAACCTGCAATGAAATTACCTGAGATTGAAGGCACCTGGGCAGGCGCCATTAGTCAGTACCCTGTTACCCTTACCCTCAATGAAATTAAAAATGACGAAGAGGTTACGGGAAAAGTCGTGATCAGCTTCAGAAATCCTGTTTCATATTCAGTAAAAGGTACATATCAATTTAAAACAGGACAAATGACTCTTACTGATGCTGATGGCATCAGAAGCGGCGGAACATTCAGTGGTACTCTGAGTGAGGATGGCAAAACATTTTCAGGCACATATACCGAAAAGGTATCAAAAGTGTCATCGGCTTTTAACTTAACAAAAAAATAATTTAAAGGAGAATTAATGCTTAAAAGATTATTATTAAGCTCAATTATCGTTGCAGCAGGATTTTTTTACAGCGGTTGTGATGAGACAACAAACCCCGTGACCACACAGAAGGGTAAAGTTTTTATAACTTCAACCCCATCCGCTGCTCAGATATTTGTTAATGGTGTAAACCAGAGCAAAGTTACCCCCGATACATTATCACTTGATGCGGGTACTTACCAGATAACACTGAAAAAATCTCCTTTCAAGGATACCACATTTTCAGTTACCGTTACTGCTAATCAGACATTAACCAGAGCAATTACAATGACTGAAGGCGGTTTTGTGCTGGTTTCAACTCCTTCAGGAGCTGCAATCGCAATTGACGGTTCTAACACAGGATTTTCAACCCCTGCAAGAGTAACACTTGCCGGAACCACCAATTTCCAGGTTACACTTACAAAAGAGGGTTATATGGATACAACTTTCACAGTTAATCCCTCAACAGTTGGCGATACCCTGAAAGTAACTCTTACTTCAGCTCTTGTTTCTTACGGCCCTGTAAGAATCTACGAATCAGCCGCACCTTCTGCTTCACAGCCTTCAGGACTTATCTTTAAGACAGGTGAGGCTTCTTCAATTTCAAGCGGAAACAGACTTCTGGTTGATATCTGGTACAACACTACGGGATATTTACTCGCATCAGCCGATCAGTGGTCAGGACTCTCCAGAATTACATACATGACTGTTGGCGGTAGCACAAATCTGAGTGACGGTGTTGCCTCACCAACAAAAGATAATTCATGGGTTAAGAGCGTTGCCGATACTCAGAACAATTACATCTTTGCTTATGACAATGACGGTAATTATACCAAGTTTAAAATTGTTAACAGAGGCGGCGGAACCAGTCTTGCAGATCCTGCATGGGTTGAAATTCAGCTGATCTATAACAAAAAAGTAAACGATAAAGGGTTCGGTAACTAAAAGCTTTTATGAATGCCCGCCCCGGTGCGGGCATTCATAAATTTTATTAATAGTCGTTTGTTTACAGTGAAATAAAACAAACAGTTCGTCAGCAGATCCTATTGCTGTGAGAGTGAGACATTCAATTGAAAACAATTTTATCTGTACTCTTAACCGCAATTTTTATTACTGCCTCCCTTTATGCCCAATTCAACGATGTTGATTCACTTCTGAAAGAACTTCCGAAGGCATCCGCTGAATAAAGACCGGAACTGCTTATAAATATTTGTTCAGAGTATCAGTACAAGCCTGAGCTTGGAATGCAGTATGCAAAAGAAGCACTTGATATAGCCACCCGCGAAAACAATAAACGATATATTGCCCGCTCACTCTTTCAGATTGCCAATATGTATCATAGCCGGGATAGCCTTAAGCTCTCCATGGACTATTATCTCCGGTCAGTCCGGATGGCAGAAGAGATAAAAGACTCAATAATTGTTTTCGAGAATTACAATAATATCGGAGTGATTTATAGAGTATGGGGCAGTTATAACAGAGCGTTGGAAAACTATTCAAAAGCTTACAATTATCCCGGAGCACATGCAGGTGCTGAAATACTTCAGCCTGTAATATTAATATGGGGATAATTCAGCTTCAGCTTAAACAACATAAATCTGCACTTTCAAGTTTTGAAGAGTGTCTTAATCTGCTTAAAAAAGCACCCGGCCCTTTCGGATTTGTGGCCGTCAATAATGCCTTTGGTGATGTTTACAGAGAACAGGGAGAGTATGTTGAGGCTGAAAAATATTATAAACTGGCAGAATCAAATCTGCACCTGTCTGATAATGATTACCTGAAAGTTAAAATTTACCTGCAGCTTGCCGATATACACAGACTTAAGAAAGATGAAAAGCAGGCTCTTTTTTATGCCGGTAAAGCAATTAAAATTGAAGACAGAAAACCGGATGCAGACGGGCAGACAAATCTGATTTTCGGTACAATATACAATGACTTCGGAAAACCGGATATGGCACTTAAACACCTTAAAACGGCAATAGGGGTGTATGAAAAAATCGGCTATTCAAAAGTGCTTGTCGAAACCATTCAGCCTATATCTGATATCTATTATTCCGGGGGAGATTACCGGGAAGCTTTTGACTACCTTTTAAAAGGAGGAAGACTGAGGGAAAGTATGTTCACGCAGGATAAACTCAGAGAAATTGATGTTATCAGGGCTCAGTTTGAGATCGATCATAAAGATGCACAGCTTCAGTTTCTTCAGCAAAAAACGACTATTCAGGATCTTGAAATTCAGAATAAGTCAAACCTCATGGGATTCTACATTTTCGGTATAATCATTCTCTCCGGTTTTCTCATTGCCCTGATTTATTTTAACGCTGCTATGAAAAGACTTAATCTGCGGGTGCAGGCAAATCAGAAACAGATTGAGTATAACCTTACCGAACTTGAAGAGCAGAATAAGTTTATACAGCAGCAAAATCTTAAACTTGAAGATTATGCCGGAGAGCTTAAAAAATCCTATCAGGCAAAGGAGAAATTTCTTTCCATAATTGCACATGATCTTAAGAATCCGGTTCATTTTATAATGAATGCATCAGAAATACTTGAGGATGATTTTAAAACCCTTACTGATCAGGAAAAAGCTGATCTCATTCACAGGCTGGGGCAGTCAAGCAAACTCAGAGCTGAACTCCTGACTGAACTCCTTACCCGGGTTCAGAATAACATGAGAATAATGGAGTGTCATCCGACAGAGTTTCTTATCCGTCCTGAATTAGATGCTCCAATTTCACTTCTCAGAATTTCGGCGGATGAAAAAAACATCAGTATGAAGATAAATGCGGATCCGGATATTAAAGTCAGGGCTGATAAACCGATGATTGACACGGTTTTACGAAATCTGATCTCAAACAGTATTAAGTTCACACGTCCGGGTGGAAATCTCGGTATTTCAGTCTCGGAGTAAGGCAGTCTTGCGCATTTCAGTGTGAAAGACAACGTGTGGGGATAACACAGGATGAGATAAACAATCTGTTCCGGATTGATATAAAGCAGACAACCAGGGGTACCATGAATGAAGGGGGTACAGGACTCGGATTAATTATCTGCAAGGAGTTTATAGAGCGGAACAACGGTTCTCTTTATGTGAAAAGTAAAAAAGGTGAAGGAACCGAAATCAGGTTTACAATTCCGCTGGCTTAGGAGCCGAAAATGTGAAAGCAGGTCATTCCCCACAATACAATGGTTGTTTTTTTAATTAAGAATTAGTTAGTTTATAACAAAGAAAGAGGCTTTATTCCTATAATAATCCCCCTCAAATTATATTAGCAAAGGGATTTATAACCTGAAGGAATGGGAAAGAAAGTGGAGAAGAATCAACTTAAGACCGCCAATACCGGATTACCGCATGAAAGTAATCCTGAACAATGTGCAGAATCGAGCAGCATAGAGTCAATATTTTTAAAAATTCATTTGCCTGCCATATCATTTTTATTTTTAATCATTTCTGTATCACTTACAGCTCAGATACCTTATGAACCGCCTCATCTTGAACTTAAGAAGGCTTTTAAAGATGCTACGGGGAATATTATTGTCCTCTACAGGGAAGGTGTGACAAAAAGTAACGGAAGCACTATAACAGCCAGCGGTTCGTGGAGAATAAATATCCCTTCAGTAAATGCAGATTATCAGATTGCGTCAGATTCAGTACATTATAACACAGATGCAGAGTTAACCCGCTTTACAATTGCCGGAATTGGTTTTTCCACAAATCACCCGGATAGTTTCTATTACGGCGGTTATGAGACGGGACTCAACGCAAAAGCATTTATCAGATGGAACGGACATGAAAGAACCTATCCCGGATCAAATATCACCTTTTTTGAGGTATCACCCATAACACCTGGCAAATTTACCGTTGTGATGAATGACACCGTGAAAATCTCATCTGATTACGGTAAAACATTTCAGAATATCGGCGCGGGATACACTGTGCTGGGTGTGAACCCTGCTGCAGATGGCGGAATAATTGCAGAGAAAGATGGAATCCTCTATAAATCAGTTAACGCAGCACAATTTTTTCAGGCAGTTGTTCAGCCCCCCGGAAAACCGGCAGGTGATCTGGTTTTCTCATCAAACGGTCAGCAGCTTTTCAGATCATATTACACCGGCGGTTCTACATTCAGAAGTAAAATATTCGGTTCAGATCAGGCCGGCAATCCCTTCTCCTGGCAGGATAGCGGTGAGCTTCAGATGATGTCATCAGCAGGTGCGGAAAAAACACCCGATAACATGTTTTATTATTCTGATGGTGAACAGATTTACAAGGGCAGCGGAATTGGTGGCCCGGGAGGCAGCGGTATAATAAGTCTGCACAGGGTTGTCAGGAAAATCCTCAACTTTGCCGGTTCATTTGATTTAATAGCCTCATCAAATAACAGTCTGATTCTGCGAAGCGGTGCATCCGGTCAGGATCTGAGATATATAACTCCGGGATCAGAAATCGGGAAATTTTATCCTCTGGCTATCGGGAACAAGTTTTTTTATACAAAATATAGTTTTACCACTGGTCCTGAGGGTGTGAATGCAGTTCAGTCAGAATCAGTTTATACAATAATTGGCGATACAATTGATGCACAGTACGGGAGATTCTTTAAATGGGACAGGGATCCTCTGGGCGGATACCAGTTCCAGCAGTATGATTCTGTTAAAGGAGCTGTCTATATATACAATCCGCAGGGAGGAATTCACGGATTCCGTCACATGCTGAAACATGACATCATATCCCGTGAAGGAGATCTGGAACTGCAGTATCATTTCAGCATCAATCCGTATTTTACTTTTAACACCGCCAACTTTTATTCATCTAAGTTCGGGAAAACTGTAGGGATAAAAAAATATGAAAATGATGGCTATTTGTATAAACGCTTTGTCCTGACTGAAGGATTCGGTCTTGACAGTGTATTCGTACAGACAGATTCAGACAGCAGCCTTTATGTTCTGACAGGTGCAGTCATTGACGGAGTTGTGTACGGTGATACAACACTTACTTCTGTTGAAGATGCAGGCACTCTGCCGGCAGAGTTCAGACTTCTTGGCAATTATCCCAACCCATTTAACGGGAGTACAGTTATTTCTTTCCTTATGCCTGAAAGCAGTGATCTTCGTATGGAGATCTTCGATATTACCGGACGTAAGATCAGGACGACAGAGTTCGGCATCCTTCCCGCCGGCCTGAACAGGATTGACATTAATCTGAATAATGAGGTGAGCGGCGTTTATTTTTACCGGCTCATCAGCGGGGCAGGGAATCGTTCTCTCACGGGTAAGCTGCTGCTGATGAAGTAATCAATTTTGCTGAACTGCAGTTTTCGGGGGGTTTGGTTATATAATCTGCTCTGAACCCCCTCCATCTTTAATCCTCAGCCTCACTTCCACTGATTTACCCGGATATTTTTGCAGCCTTTGAAATATTTGCTGATTAGATTCGGAGGAAAGATCCGTGAGGGAAGACGATTTCTGCGTAAAGGACAAAATAAACAGCAGAGATCCGGGGCCCAATCACAACTCTGTGGAATGGTGTGTTAATATTCAATTATCTCAGTTTTGTTTCATAATTCTGTATTTCATTACGGTCAGTACAGGCGTCTGATTACTCTTAAAATCTTCTGAAAATAAAAAAGGCTGCCCGTTTTCACAGCCAGCCTTCTGTTCAGAAGAGCAATTTATTATGATCATCTCACCTTAATGTGAAGCTCTTTAAGCTGGTGATCATCAACCAGCGAGGGGCTGTCATCCATAAGTGAAATTGCGCTGGCAGTTTTCGGGAATGCAATTACTTCCCTGATTGATTTCTCGCCCGCAAAAAGCATGCAGAGACGGTCAAACCCGAAAGCAATTCCGCCGTGCGGAGGCGCTCCGTACTGGAATGCATTCATCAGGAAGCCGAATTTCTCTTTTGCTTCTTCTTCGCTGAAACCGAGCGCTTTAAACATCTTTGCCTGAAGCCCGGAATCAAATATTCTGATACTTCCGCCGGCTATTTCATTGCCGTTAAGGACGAGGTCATAAGCCTGTGCCTTAACCTCTCCGGGATCAGTATCCATAAGCGGAATATCATCTATCCTGGGAGACGTGAACGGATGATGCATGGCATAAAATCTCTGAGTGTCATCATCCCACTCAAAGAGCGGGAAATCTTTAACCCAGAGGAGTTTCGGCTCTGAATCATCTCTGATAAGATCAAGGCGTCTTGCCATTTCGAGTCTGAGCGAACCCATGATACCAAGTGTTTTATATTTTTTGCCGCTCAGAATAAAAATAAGATCACCGGGTTTTGCCCCGAGCTTTTCAACAAGTGCCGCCTTTTCCTCATCTGTGAAGAACTTGGCAACAGGTGCTTCAATTCCCTCCTCTTTAACACGGATCCAGACGAGTCCGCCTGCACCGAGCTTTTTGACAAAATCGGTCAGAACGTCAAGCTGATTTCTTGTATATTCTCCGCAGCCGGGGGCAAGCAGGCCTGTAACAACACCTTTTGATTCTATTGCTTCTTTAAACACCTTGAAATCTGATTTACCGAAAACGTCATTCAGTGTTTTCATCTCAAGTTCAAATCTGAGATCGGGTTTATCCGAACCGAATCTTTCCATAGCTTCATCATAGGTAAGCTTAAGGAAAGGTGTCTGAATATCAACGCCAAGCACTTCTTTGTAGAGGGTTTTTGTCAGATTTTCAAACATCTCAAATACAAAATCCTGGTTGATAAATGACATCTCAACGTCAATCTGAGTAAATTCAGGCTGACGGTCGGCTCTGAGATCCTCATCCCTGAAGCATTTTACGATCTGGAAATATCTGTCGAAGCCTGCAACCATGAGTATCTGTTTATACTGCTGTGGAGACTGAGGGAGGGCATAAAATTTTCCTTTATGAAGCCTGCTTGGAACCAGAAAATCTCTTGCTCCTTCAGGGGTGCTTTTCATAAGAACAGGGGTTTCAACCTCAAGAAATCCGTTTTCATCGAAGAACTTTCTTGTTGCCTGGTACATCCTGTGGCGGAGTATCAGGTTCTTCTGAATTTTTGGTCTTCTGAGATCGAGATAACGATATTTCAATCTCAGTTCCTCTGAGGCATCAACGTTGTCTGAAATTGCAAAGGGAGGCGTTTTAGCTTCATTAAGGATAATCAGTTTATCAACCAGAACATCCACCATGCCTGTTGGGAAAGCAGGATTTTCAGTGCCTTCAGGTCTTCTTCTTACTGTTCCTTCAACCGAAATAACATACTCGCTTCTGAGGGCTTTGCCTTCGGTGTGAGTCTGTTCGTTATAAGAAGGTTCAAATACTATCTGAGTAAAGCCAAATCTGTCTCTGAGCTCAACAAATATAACACCGCCAAGATCTCTCCTGGTGTCTACCCATCCATTTAAAACTACACGCTGACCTATATGCGTTTCACGTAACTCACCATTGTTATGTGTGCGCAGGTTAAACTTCATAAATGTGAATTCTCCGAAAAAAATTAAACTTAAAGATACTTAAATCTGTTAGCTTAAACAAAGGAATTTACGGCGCAAAGAGCTGCCCATTGCTTTGAAAAATGTGTTAAGTGTTTGTATAATAAGTATTTGAAATGATGTACGATTTTATAGTTGTTGGTGCAGGATATGCGGGCCTTACGGCTGCAGCACTCCTTGCAAAAGAAAATGTCAAGGTTCTTTTAATTGAGGCTCATGCCGTTTCAGGCGGATGCGCCTCTTTCTTTAAGAGAGACGGCTTTCTCTTTGACGCCGGTGCAACGACCCTCAGCGGTATGAGTCCCCTTCAGCCGCTTGGCAAAATATTCAGGGAACTGGAAATAAATGTTAAGGCAAAACGCCTTGATCCCGGAATGATTATAAAATTCGGCGATAAAGATCTGGTAAGATACATTGACCTCAGCAAGTTTAAGGAAGAATCGTCAAGGGTGTTCAAAGGAACTGAGACTATGCAGTTCTGGGAAGAGGTTCACCATATAAATGATCTCGCATACAAGATGGCGTCAGATAACTACAGTGTGCCGCCCCGTTCTCTTTCTGATTTTGTAAGACTTACGAAACCCTCAAACCTGAAAGGGATTAAACTTCTTCCGCATCTGAGCACATCCGTTGAAAAAGTTCTTCGTAAAAAAGGGCTGCATAAGGACGGACTGTTCAGAAAGTTTATTGATGAACAGCTGTTAATAACAACACAAAATACTTCTGATGATGCCCCTTTTTTAACAGCAGCTATGGGTCTTGCTTATCCTGCCGATACTTATTATCCTTACGGGGGAATGTATGCCCCTGCATTGCAGCTCGAAAATAAGATACGGGAGCTGGGGGGTGAAATCAGATTCAAGGAACGTGTGGCTTCAGTCGAAAAAACGGCAGATGGTTATTCTGTCAAGTCTTCAAGAGGTAATATTTATAATACCGCTGGCGTGATCACCACTATTCCCGTGCAGAATCTGGAAAAAATCACTTCGGGTAAAATGAAAGAATATTACATCGGTATTAATAAAAAACTGAATCAGAAGCTTTGGGGTGCATTTGTGCTCAATTTCGGAATCTTTAATAAGACGGGATATGAATTCCCCACCTCTTATTACCAGGTGCATCCTGAAGAAGATGCCCCTTACTGCAGCAGTAAATCCTTTTTTGTTACAATTTCTCAGGCTGATGACAGAGAAAAAGCACCTGAAGGGGCCCATTCTGTTTCAATTTCTTCAAGTTTCATTTAATCCTCATTATGATGAAC
>CAYPMQ010000085.1:0-11993 GCA_964411625.1 uncultured Ignavibacteriaceae bacterium | reverse complement strand
GTGCACCATATTCACCGGAAAGATTTTACCCTTATACAGGGCAAGCGAGGGGGTAAAAGGATCTGTAGGTTCATCCTTTGATGTAAACATGTTTAGTTCACCATAGTGATTCCAATAATTCATATTTTGATCATAGAAGGTCCATATCCGTTTTGCCGGAGGTGCTATTTTAGGAC
This sequence comes from uncultured Ignavibacteriaceae bacterium, assembly GCA_964411625.1. Classification (GTDB taxonomy): domain Bacteria; phylum Bacteroidota; class Ignavibacteria; order Ignavibacteriales; family Ignavibacteriaceae; genus JABWCA01. The sequence goes on along the minus strand of CAYPMQ010000085.1, from coordinate 11,817 downwards.
CCTCATTAAAGACATCACTGGTCTGAACTAAGGCAGCTTTAACTGCCCTTTCGTTTATATGGCAGGTCTGGCAAGCAATTTTTTCCAAGTGCAGAGGGGGCAGCCATGAATGTTTTGCAATTGGTGCATTCAGATACCCCGCAATATGGCAAGACTCACAGCTCCTGACAGTATTATCCAGATCATTACGCACATGCCCCGAAGGATCGTCACCTTTCCCGAACTGGTGTACTTCCTTTCCTCTTACGCGCTCATCAATGGCATTGCTTCCTGATGGATGACAGTCAACGCATTTTAATCCGGACTTTATATGGACATCTTTTGATGAAAAAGAAGCTCCCCTCTTTTTCCAATCAGGTTTAGCATGGCAGTTGAGGCAAGTTTCGTTTCTTGGTTCTCTAACCAGATGCATTGAGAGTTTACCATCTTTGTCAAATTTTTTAATATCATATGAAACAGTTACTTGTGTTGAATCTCTAATGCTTCCATCAACTTTTCCCAAGGTTGACCCCTCGGTTGCAGCCCAATAAAAATTATGTTTATCAATCTGGCTGTTACGTGCCTTGTAATCAAATTCCGGGAGATGACATAACATACAATCAGCTTCAATTACACCGGTATTTGCCCAATTTGCTCTGAAATAATCACCATCAAAATTGTTCTCTCCTCCTTTGGTAAGATTAGAAGAAGGATTTTGCATATAATCATCATACCGGTTTCCCGATCTGTCATATTCAAGTGCTCCTCCGCCGGGATGACAATAACCACATGTTGCGGTAATAAACTCAAAGGACGTCATATCAATCTCTGCGGCGCTCTTATTTTCCTTAAAAGCAAGCTTCCGGTAAAGCGGTGCGGGGGAGCACCAATTTCCACCATAATTACCGGGCGAACTTACCCACTGATAGCGGTCCTGAAAATTTTGGTCAGGCTTTTCTCCTTTACCTTGCATGAAATGGAAGCCCTGAGTTATTTTATAATAATCATGACATCCTGCCCTGCCGCATGTCTGTTTTGGTGAATAAGGTTTATTACTGTTTATATTGTTTACCGGGTCTATTAATTTTCCGTCTTTATCATAAAGGTGGAATGGCGGACAAACACCACTTTTTGATGGTTGTTCTGATATTTTAATAACCTTTGAATTTATTTTTCCGTAGTTTATCTGATTTATGATAACTAGTATCAGATATAATGTGAAGAAAACTGCTATAGTATATAAATATTTGGACTGGATTTTCATTTCAATCTCCCAAAATCATTTCCTGATCAAAAGAAAGTCTCCTGATCACTGTATTATCCTCATCAAGCAATAAAGTTGATGGAATAAATCCTGTTTTATATTTTTTTCTAAAAGAGGAGGTGTTCCGCGTATCCTCAATTATAAGATCATACTTCTCATTATTATGTATATAAAATTCTATAACTTCTGCTAATTTACTCTTAGAAGAGTTTATTGTACATTCACATGAGCCCGGCGCAGTGAAGAATAAAATTTTTCTTTTTTTAGAAACAGAAAAAAGTTTCATGAAGCGAGGCTGTAATTCAGTTAAAAGCAGGTTACAGAAATTATAATAAATATATGGAAAGCCGTTTTTAGTGTTGTTAATTCCTGAGTTGATCCCCTGCCACGCTTTAAACGCTATACTTTTATTTATGATTTCCTCATAAACGGATATTAAACTTTCTGATGCCGGCAGCGTTTTGAGTTCGTTACCGGATATGATAATGTTTTCGGAACTGATACTTTCTTGCCTTAGAAGATCAATTAAAATCTGATTTGCCGTAACTAAAAGTGAATCCGTACCTTTTGGGTAAATGCTGACACTACAAACCAATAAAAAAAGTGAAAAAATTGTTTTCGTGATTTGTTTTCTAATTGAATCAGAAAGTAACGGCATATTTATTATTATTTTTTACTTGTTTTGTTAAGAAAAACTATTAGACTCAGATTCAGTGAAATTAAATGTTTTGACATTAAGCACTACCGCATTTTATGATCGATTTATTAAATTCAGCGAGCCAATATTTAAAGGATTAATTTATTAAACTATCTGAGAAACCTCCCCCGATATTGGGTTTGATCAAAATTCATAGTGAGACTTTGAGATTACTAAAATATGCATATCAGCTGCCTTAACCATATCCATCATATTTCAACCAAAAATAATATTAAAGAGATACCCTACAATAATTATTCCAAAACCTACAACTCCAATAAAAACGATAATTAATTGAATCTTGAGAACCTTTTTTAGTATTATTGTCTCAGGAAGTGAGAGACCAATAACACTCATCATAAAGGCTAATACTGTACCAAGTGATGCTCCTTTTTCAAGGAGTGCCTTAACTATAGGTATAATGCCTGCAGCATTTGAATACATAGGGATTCCAAGCATTACTGATACGGGAACAGACCACCATGCTGATTTGCCCATTAACGAAGCCATAAAGTTTTCAGGTACAAACCCATGAATTCCCGCACCAACAGCAATACCAAGTACAACATAAATCCATACTTTGGCAACTATTTCTTTAACAGCATCCACTCCGAAGTTAATTCTGTCCGAAAAAGTTAACTTTTCTTCCGAAATCAATTGTGTTCCTGCTTTTACTTCATACACCCATGATTCAACATATTTTTCCATCTTCAGTATCCCAATTACGGTTCCTGCCGTAATTGCTATTACTAAACCCGTAACCATATACAGTAATGCAGTTTGCCACCCAAACATGCCCAAAAGAAGAACCAATGCCACCTCATTTATCATAGGAGCAGCTATAAGAAAAGAGAATGTTACTCCAAGCGGAACCCCTGCTTCAACAAATCCAAGAAATAATGGAATTGCAGAGCATGAACAGAAAGGTGTGACAATTCCTAATACAGAAGCCATTAGATTGCCGGCAATAAGTGATTTACCCGCCAAAATCTTCCTGGTCTTTTCCGGTGAGAACCATGAACGAATTATCCCGACAAAAAATACTACCAAAACAAGCAAAGACAACACTTTGGGTACTTCATATATAAAAAACCGTATGGTTTCTGTAAGATGATCACCTTTCTTCATACCAGGTATGGTATCCACAACAAAATTTGATATATATTCAAGATTTGTATAGATAATAAGCCAGCCCGCCAGAGCTCCTATCATCGCTGATATTTTAATAAAATGTTTCTGTTTCATTAATTCAATTCGTGTTTTCTTTAATCCAGTGATTTAATGTCGCTTGAGTAGGTAATTTTCCGTGAGAGATCATCTTACCATTGATTTCAAGACCGGGAGTGGAAAGAATCCCCGTTTTCATTATTTCCTTAATATCGGTGATCTTTTCAATGGATCCCATGATATTCAATTCCCTGAGTGCATCCTGGCACATTTGTTCTAATTTTTTACAATTTGCACACCCGCTACCATAAATTTTTATTGAGTTCATTTTTTTTCCTGTTTATTTAATTAATTAACTAATAAATTTATTCGGCAATATTTTTCCGGAAACCATTTAAGAGATTATTTTTCTGTAAATAGTCAAAGTTTCGGGATCCTAAATTTCATTATCAACTACATAAATTCTTCAGCAATTTTTGTGCTAAATAAATGTGAATTATTCTCTATATCCTTAAATCATTTTTCATCTTTATACGCTTCTATTAACGCTGATAAAAACAATTAAATTACTTCGCCGGCTCTGATTTTTACAGAGAGTCAGCATTAATTGAATTCCAAAGCCTGCACTTGGAACAGGATTATTTCGATAAACAACGAAATATTTTGTAAAACAAAATCATTTTGCGCATATCATAAACCTCTCTGCGGTCTGAATTTTCTTCTGATCGGGAAAAAATTCCAAATCTGCTCCTATCCAAAAATCAAGGTCACTTAAAATCGCTGAAATACGACGGTCTGAGGGGTTAGGATTTATTCTGTAATTAACCCATTTGCCATCCTTTTCATCTATTATAAAACCATCCATTTTTAATATGGCCAGATGTGCCGAGACAGTGGATGTCCCGATTTCAAGTACAGATGTGATTTCACAAACACATAAGGAAGAGCGCAATTGCAGAATCTTCAGAATTTGCAGTCTGTTTCTATCAGAAAGCGTTTTAAATATGTTTTTTGAGTTTACCATCAACAATTCATTTCGTGACTCATCGAAATATATTCAATCAGTCCCTCAAAAGCAAATCTTGTCGGGATAAATTATTTCAGAAGGTGTTTCTCAGGAAAAGCGTACCCGGGTAACCAAATCATACAAGGATAAAGCATCCATCAGAATCATTGCAATCATGAAAATCAGAGTACAGATATTAATTGCGGGCTGATTCAGGTGACGTGGTTAAATGTTTTGGAGAATCACAAAGCATTCAACCGACGCTTTTCAGCGTATGGGGATATGGAGGCGTTGTTTTTCTACAAACATTCAACATATGCCATGTTGATCTGCGCAAGATTAAAGAAATTGAAGATCAGTCATCTCTATCATTTTAATCGGGATAAGCAAAGATCAGATATCTATTGACGTTTGCTTTAGCTGAGGGGCAAATGAGCGGAGGTATTCCATAAAAAAATATAATTAAATTGTAAGGCTCCATCCGGAGCCGGCTCTTTTACGGTGCTTTGTTTCCTGGTATTGTGCGATCCCTCCGAACCCGGCAATTGTGGTCCTTTGAGGCTTCATAAATGTGTTTCATCAAATAAATTCTTATGGAGAGAACTTTATTGTGAATCCGATATATGCTATCATAAAATAACCCTGAGACACGCAAGCAGCTGACTGCGGCAGGAATCATAAAATGCTAGCAATGAGGTCAAAAAGAAGATAAACGACTCAGGAGTGAGCCGTACAGGAAGATGACAATTTGCTGATAGTTAAAAAAAATCCATTCGGTTTGGGGTGGCAGCTCTGTTACAGACTGGGACTCATAAATGGGTGTACGGGCATCCAATTCAATAATGATTTCAATTCCATCATCTCAATCAAATTAATCACGAAAATCATAAATCAGACATTGTTTTTGAATCAAAGACGTTTCAGGTTAAGTCTTTAAAATTCAAAAAGATAAATATATACTACTCTGTACCGATAAAACCTGAAAGGTCGCAGGCACACGTTTTAAGTTAACCGCCTTTGCACAGCCTGCTTACTGCACAAAAGAATTTCACCGGTTGTTACACAAAATATGACAAAAATTATTCGTGTTCATTCGTAAAATTCGTAAAGTTCGTGTTCCCAAAACCCACAAGCGGGAACAAAGTATCACGCACCATGCACGAAGCAATGAAAAAAGAAATCTGAACTTTTTTTAATATATTAGGGTTGTAGAATTAAATAATTAGGTTATCCAAACTTTTAGAGATGAATTGACAAATATTTCAACTGAAGATTACCTAAAAGTTATCTATCAGATAAATTCAGAGAAACAGGAAGCTGCCACCACAACCGAGGTTGCATGCAAGCTGGATATCTCAAAGGCTGCCACTACTGAAATGGTTCAGAAACTTTCCGACAAAGGCTTCATTAATTATGAAAAATATAAAGGTATGGAGCTGACAGATGAAGGAAAGAAAATAGCCCTTCAGATACTCAGAAGGCACAGACTCTGGGAGCTCTTTCTTATTAAGGTTCTCGGATTATCGTGGAGTGAAGTTCATGACGAAGCTGAAAGACTTGAGCACTCCACTTCTGATTTTGTGATAAACAAAATTGATGAATTTCTTGGTTTCCCTGATTTTGATCCGCATGGATCCCCCATACCCGATAAATTCGGTGTGCTGCCGGTAATGCCTGAAGTGACCCCGTTATCTGATTGTGAAACAGGCAGAAGCTACAGAATAATGCTTGTTAATGATGCAAGCAATGAGCTTATGAATTATTTTAGTTCCATCGGATTAATGCTTAAAACCGAAATTCATATATCAGGAAGACTGGATTTTGACAAAACATTATTTATCGAAATAAACGGAATTAAACATTCCTTAACAGAAAAAATGGCGAAGCATCTATTCGTGCAGCAGGTATAAATATGGAACCGGTAACTCTTCTTTTAATAGGATCAGGTGTGGTAGTTCTGGCTTTCTGGCTCATTTATCCGGGAACCGGGATTATCGCAAAGATAGGGAAAAGAAAGTACGAACGGGGAAAAGAGTATATTGAAAATGCGCTGAAGTTCATTTATAAATGTGAATACGAGAAAAAGAGCTGCTCTCTGAACGGGCTTGCCGGAAATCTTAAGATCAGTACCGATATGGCCAGCAGTGTTCTTGTTACACTCTCCGAAATGAATCTGATAGAGTATCAAGGCGATAATTTTTCTCTTACCCCCGATGGCAGATCATATGCATTAAGAATCATACGCATTCACAGAATCTGGGAAAAATATCTTTCTGAGAGAACGAGTTTTCATGAAAAAGAGTGGCACTACAAAGCAGAAGAGCAGGAACACATCATGAGTATTAAAGAGGCAGATGCACTTGCTGAACAGCTTGGTAACCCCATTTATGATCCTCATGGTGATCCCATTCCACAGAAAGACGGTTCACTTCCCCCGGCAAAAGGCCATTCACTTAATACACTTAAGGCCGGTGACTTTGCAAGGGTGACTCATATTGAAGATGAGCCTCAGGTAATTTACGAGCAGATACTGGCTCAGGATATCCGCCCGGGTATGCAGTTAAGGGTAATGAGCTGCGAAAACAATAAGGTCACGATTGAGGCTGAGGGTGATGAAAAAGTTTTCTCTAACGCTTTTGCGGCAAACATTAATGTTACACACCTTCATAAATCAGAAGTTGCAGAGGAGAATTTTAATACTCTGGCGACACTCAAACCGGGTGAAAAAGCCATTGTGGCAGGTATTTCCAAAAAGGTTTTTGGTCTCAACAGACGCCGCCTTCTTGATCTTGGCTTTGTTCCTGGTACCGAGATCACCTGCCTTATGAAAAGTCCCACCGGTGAACCGACTGCTTACAGTGTCAAAGGCGCAGCGATTGCGCTCCGTGATGATCAGGTTAAAACGATTTTTATAAGATAGGAACTTATGAATACAATTCAAGGAACAAACTGCGAAACATGCCCGGCCAATAATAACGGCATTCTGAAACGGCTGGGTGAAAATACAGAATATTATCAGTTTACAATTGCGCTTGCAGGTAACCCCAATGTCGGGAAAAGTACTGTTTTTAATGCTCTGACCGGTTTAAGGCAGCATACCGGCAACTGGCCCGGCAAAACAGTTACCCGTGCTGAAGGGGCATTTGAGTACAATGGCAGCACATTCAGAATTATTGATCTTCCCGGGACATACTCCCTGCTCTCTGCCAGTACCGATGAGGAAATAGCAAGGGATTTCATACTTTTCGGGAGACCTGATGTTACAATCGTGGTTGTGGATGCCACCAGGCTTGAAAGAAATCTGAACCTCGTTCTTCAGGTTCTTGAGATTACTGATAAGGCTGTAGTTGTGGCTAATCTCATGGATGAGGCAAAACGCAATGGTATTGAAATTGATATAAGGAGCCTCTCCCGTGATCTTGGTGTTCCCGTGGTTCCTGCCTCAGCGCGCCGGGGGGAAGGGATTAAAGATATCCTTCATTATGTTTGGCAGGTTGCAACAGGCAGTTTTATCTGTAAACCAAGACGCGTTAAAAATCTCGTACCGGGACTTGAGAGGGCTCTCAGAGAGCTCGAGGATAAAATCAAAGCAGAATACCCCCGATTGCCTAATTCAAGATGGGTTGCTCTCAGACTGCTTGAAGGTGATCAGAGAATGATGGATGCGGTTAAGAATAACGAACTCAGAGATTTTGAAGTTCAGGACATTAAAGCAGCAGAGGTGGTTCATGACTCAAAATGAAATCCGGGATAATGAAATCCTCGCTTATGCAAATAACCTGAGATGGGATCTGCATGAAAATATTCATGATTCGATGATAGAATCCCTCTACAAAGAGGCGTCGGAAATCTCCGCAAAAGCAGTAACCACAAAAACTCAGAAAGCAACATCAACTTTTGATAAAACTCTTGATAAAATTGTGACAAGCAGGATAACGGGTTTCCCGATTATGTTCCTCCTGCTTGCACTTGTTTTCTGGCTGACGGTTGAAGGAGCGAATGTACCTTCAGGGCTGCTGGCATCACTTTTGGTTGATACCATGCATCCTCTGATCAGATCAGGTTTTGAATGGATCGGCTCTCCGGCCTGGATTACGGGGCTACTTGTTGACGGTGCTTATCTTGCCTGTGCATGGGTCATCTCTGTAATGCTCCCGCCAATGGCTATCTTTTTCCCGGTTTTCACCCTTCTTGAAGATTTTGGTTACCTTCCCAGGGTTGCGTTTAATCTTGACGGACTTTTCAGACGTGCCGGTGCGCACGGGAAACAGGCTCTGACAATGAGTATGGGTTTCGGCTGTAATGCTGCAGGAGTGGTAGCCTCAAGAATCATTGACAGCCCCAGAGAAAGACTTATCGCAATAATTACAAATAATTTCTCGCTTTGTAATGGCCGCTGGCCCACGCAGATTCTGATTGCCACAATCTTTATTGGTGGTGCCGTGCCGGCATACCTGGCGGGAATTGCATCGGCAGGAGCGGTTGTATTCGTAGCATTATTCGGCATTTTCCTGAGCCTCGTTGTTTCATGGGGATTATCAAAAACAGTTCTGAAAGGGACGCTCTCAACATTCAGCCTTGAACTTCCTCCTTACCGCCCCCCAAGGATTCTGCAGACCCTTTATACTTCGCTAATAGACAGAACTGCATTTGTTCTATGGCGTGCAGTAATTTTCGCCGTTCCGGCAGGAATGATAATCTGGCTTTCGGCAAATATCACAATAAATGATATAAGCCTTGCCAAATATTTTATTGACTGGGTTGATCCGCTTGCATTTATATTCGGTCTCAACGGAGTTATAATACTTGCTTATGTGATAGCAATTCCTGCAAATGAAATTGTGATACCAACAATCCTTATGCTAACAGTAATGGCAAAAGGGATAGTGAATGCGGGAGCAGGTACGGGAGTCATGTTCGAGCTTGAGTCAGAAAAAGCAACGGCAGAAATCCTTCTTCATGGCGGCTGGACTTTACTCACGGGAATCAATCTCATGCTTTTCAGTCTGTTGCATAATCCCTGTTCCACAACTATATATACAATCTACAAGGAAACAGGAAGCATTAAATGGACAGCTATAGCCACTTTCCTGCCTGTGATAATGGGTTTAACCCTCTGTTTTTTCACCGCCCAGATTTACAGACTCATAACGGGACAGTAAATCAGTTATCAAGTTTGAAGTATGATTTATGAGGTATGAAGTTTGAAGTATGAGGTTTGAAGTTAAGAAGGATTGATTGGTTGATTGCGTGATCGATTGATTGATTGAATGATTGCGTGATTGCGTGACTGAAGGTAACTCAATCCCGATTTTTGGAATCGGTAAGTTTGTGCTGATGGGATCACCCTCCCGATTTTTGGGATCGGTCACTTATGCTGCATAAAGAGCTGCTGACTTATTGTAAGCCCGTTCCAAAGCCGGAAGCAATCACTCCCGGCCTCAGACAAACAAAATTCTATTCAATCAGCTTAAGAACATATCTAGAAATGATATCAGTTATATAACAATGCCATTCAGACAAACAAAATTCTATTCAATCAGCTTAAGAACTGCGGGGACAATCATCAGTTCTGCCTGACCGTAGGTCTTTTTTGCGGCCTCGCAGGTCTTTTTCAGATTCTCAATCAGTTCTTTTGACGGCTTCCCGTTATTCTGCAGCAGACTGAGATACTCGAGCATCGTCTCTGAGATCTTTTTAAGATTTTCTGAATGCGGCACAACCTCTCTCAGTATCGGGGATAATTCTGCGAGTTCTGCAAAAGCTGTATGGTTATCACCCCAGATTTCAAACATCGCCATCCACGGCTCAAGATGAGTGAATTTACCATCGGCTTTATACTTTTCAACCGACTGCATAAACTCCCTCGGAATCTTCTGATCCGGGCGGGCGGCATCTGCAGCGCGCGTGTAAGGTGAGATTGAAAGATATGTCACACCATCACGGTGACGTGTATAAATCTTCATTGGCTCAAGTAAATCAACCAGCATTTTTACGGGTGCTGTATCACGACCGCCGGAAAGTCTTCTGAGCATCATTTCATAATTTACATTGTGTTTAACACCTCTCTCCTCCAGCCTGAAACTGATGTACTCAAGGCGTCTGTACATATCATCAACATCTTTTACTGATCCGGGTGACCATAATCTTTCTGCAATTGCAGCAGTTCTCGGCCAGATTCTGCTGTCAACATTATCATTCGTCACGAGTTCAGACCACATTGTTGCTTCACCGCCGAGAATAAATTTCTGCTCTGCAGGAGTGAGCTTTGTATCTTCGGGTATCGGGTCATTGAGGTAATGGAAAGCGGCCGGCTGAATCAGATCTATATAGTATCCGTTCGATAAAATGCACTGATATCCTCTCTGAGCTGCCTCAACAAGTGATTTTATTCCCCGCCATGAATGTATAACTATATTCTTTGGCATCGAGGGCTGGAAAATCTCATCCCATCCGACCATCTTTTTGTTAAGCTTTGTCAGGATATCGAGAATTTTCAGATTAAAATAAGCCTGAAGTTCGTGATTGTCCTTTATCCCCTTCTCTTTCATATATTTCTGAATATCGGCATTCTTATCCCAGTCTTTACCTGTGACTTCGTCTCCTCCGATGTGAAAATAATCATCCGGGAAAAGCTCTGCCATCTCTTTGAAAAGATTTCCAAGAAATTCGTATGTAAATTCTTTTGTCGGATCAAGGGCTTCGTCTCTGATACCCCAGCGCCTTTCGATCTTATACGGACCAGGTCTGCTGCCAAGCTCAGGATATCCAACCAGCCATGCAACTGAGTGCCCCGGAACGTCAAATTCAGGGACTACTCTTATTCCCCTCTCGCCTGCGTATTTAACAATGTATTTTATCTGATCCCGGGTGAAATAATTGCCGTCAGATCCCATCTCATGCAGTTTCGGGTAAACCTTGCTCTCAACCCTGAATCCCTGATCTTCCGAGAGATGAAGATGCAGAACATTCATTTTCATCATCGCCATGGCATCAATATTACGGATTACCATATCGAGCGGCATCCAATGACGGCAGACATCAATCATCAGTCCGCGCCATGTAAAACGCGGTTCATCTTTTACTGCAGTTCCCGGAATATAATATCCCTCCTTATCAGCGCTGAGTAACTGCAGAAAAGTCTCAAGTCCGCGCATGGCACCGATATCTGTCTTCGCACTCAGCAAAATAGTGCCCTGTTTTACAGAAAGTTCATAAGACTCGTTTTCATTAACCTTAAGCTCTCCCATCCGGTCAAAGCGGATGGTCATTTTGGCATTTTTAAGTGTATCAGAGTCGGTTACCGGATCCTGAAGGAAAAACAGGCCCGTCCTGTCAGAAAGACTGCGGTATATTCTAGTGGCATAAGAATTAAGCCTGGCAGATTTCCCTTCTATCCTCATCATGAATGAAGTATCAAGCCTGAATTTTTCGCCGGTGAAGGAGATATCCTTCGGCATAGGCATCAATAGTTTATCATTTTCCATTTGCTGCCCCCATATATCAGCGGTTAATAAAATTGTCAGGTATAAAATAAAAAATTTCATTCTCTCGCTTCCAAAAATTTGAACATATCCTTCAAACTTAGGAATTATCACGGAGGAAAACAAAAGCCCCGGCAGGATCAGGGGCGGCTGTCTGTATCACCAACAAACCTGTTGATAACATTTATGTTGCTTAAGTGGATGTTTGGTTGATTGGTAT
>CAYPMQ010000084.1:0-12128 GCA_964411625.1 uncultured Ignavibacteriaceae bacterium | reverse complement strand
GTGATATATACTATGAAATTCAGGCTCTATCTTTTTAGCCTTGGGCAACTAATAGGATACAGCATTATAAATCTATAACAGACTGGAGATTATTGCAAGGAAAAATAAGATACATAAGATGGTTTTAGTATCCTTGAAGCCCCTGAAAACGATTGCAAACCCTTAAAATAATCATCTTGTGCAAAATATCACAATTATGCCGACCTTTTAAGTTCATGTTATAACGTCATTTAATCATCAGAACCGGTATCCTGAACATTCTATTCACCCTCAAAAATTCGTCTCAGTTCCTCCCTGTCTCTTGTCCTGCCAAGTGCTATAATCATCTTTATTCTCGCCTTCTGACCATTAAGGTACTCTGCAAAATATACCCCAAGTTTTTTAAGCCATTTGCCTGCACCGGGATATCCGTAAACATCCATTGTCTCACCTGCAGGGCAGCGTGAAACGAGCGCAACGGGAATACCTTTGCTGACCACATACTCAATTCCTGAAAATGCAGCAGGTGGAACATTCCCCACACCCATCGCTTCAACAATCAGTCCCTCTGCTCCGCTGTCGGCTGCAAAGCGGAAATACTTTTCATCCATTCCTGCATAACATTTTATAAGGTCAACTTTATCATTCACCTTATCTGCAGGGATTTTTTCCAGGAGTCTCGGGAGACGGTTGAGAATGACCCTTCCCCTGTCAACGAATCCAAGTGCACCAAAATCGAGGCTTATAAAAGTCTCAATATCTTCCGTATGTGTTTTTGTGACTTCACTGGCGGCATTTATTTCACCATTAAGACAGACGAGCACACCCAGATTCCGGCAGTTCTGATTCAGACATACGTAAAGCGAATCAATCAGATTCTGCGGCCCGTCCCAGTCGGCATCCGAACTGTTTTTCATTGATCCGGTAAGGACAACAGGAATTTCGGTGTCAACGGTAAGATCAAGAAAATAGGCCGTCTCTTCCAGGGTATCGGTTCCGTGCGTGATTATCACACCATCATAATTATTTTCGGCAAGTTCCTTTTTAACCAGTTTTGATAATTCCAGCATGTGATGAGGTGTCATGTGCGGTCCCGGGAATTTTCCGAAATCAATAAATGATATTGATGCTTCTTTTCTGAGCGCAGGAACTTTATTAAGTATCTCATCACCTGAAAGATGTGGTACGGCACCACCCGTTGTTTCATCAATTTTCATTGAGATTGTGCCGCCGGTGAAAATTATCAGAATGTTTTTCATTTGCCTAAACCCGGATTTTGGAAATACAAAGTTAATACTAAACGTCTTTACGGCAAACAGGTTTCTGCAAACCGGGGTACTCCGATTATCTTCATTTATAAATACATATTTGCTTATATTTGTAGATACTTAAAAGCTATTTATTATACCTGAAACCTCATCAGTTTATAAAAGGAGATGATGATGTTACATGTTGTTGATGTTGAACTGACACCAAACCCGCATGCCATTAAATTTATCCTCAGCAAAAAACTTCTTAACTGGAGTTCGAGGAATTTTGCAAATGCTGAAGAAGCTGCTTCAGATCCCCTTGCTGCCGGAATTTTTGAGCTCGAGGGAGTTGTATCCGTTTTTTATACTGACAAATTTATTACAATTGAAAAGAGAGCTGATACCGACTGGAGCAAAATTCAGAGACCTTTCCTTATTTTTCTCAGCAAATTTGATATTACTCAGATTCCAGAAGAGAAAATGCCGGAGGGACTTGATGCTGACGCCAGTGAAATGCTGATAAAAATTACCGAAGTTCTCAACCAGAAGGTTATTCCTGCTCTTAATTATGACGGCGGCGGACTGGAAATACTCGGACTTGATGGATATACTTTAACAGTAAAATATCAGGGTGCCTGCGGCAGCTGCCCCAGTGCTTCAAGAGGAACACTAAGTGCAATTGAAAGTCTGCTGAAAAGAGACGTAAACCCTGCAATTGAAGTTATTCCGGCTTAATTTTATCAAAGGAAAACAATATGAGAAAGAAAGTAATTGCCGGCAACTGGAAAATGTATATGGATATTGCCGGTGCCGTAAATCTGATAACCGGAATAAAGGCAGGATTAAACAAAGAAACTCTTAAATGCGATGTTGTTGTCTGTCCCCCCGCAGTTAATCTGGAGACGGCTAATGAGCTCGTAAAAAACTCCCCGATTGGTCTGGGAGCACAGAATATGTACTTTGAAGATCAGGGAGCCTTTACCGGTGAAATTTCAGCTCCCATGTTAAAGTCTGTGGGTTGCAGCTACGTGATCTTAGGACACTCTGAAAGAAGAACCATTTTCGGCGAAAAAGATGAACTGATCAATAAAAAAGTCATTAAAGCGCTCTCCTCAGAACTTACTCCCATCTTCTGTATAGGTGAAACCCTTGAAGAACGTGAAAACGGAACAACTTTTAATATCGTAAAAACTCAGATTACCGAAGGTCTTAAAGGTGTATCCGCGGGTGATGTTACAAAAGTTATTATAGCTTATGAACCTGTTTGGGCAATAGGCACGGGTAAAACAGCAAGCCCCGAACAGGCACAGGAAGTTCATAAATACATAAGAACCCTTCTTACTGAAATATACGGATCTGCAAAAGCTGACATGGTCACCATTCAGTACGGCGGATCAGTAAAACCGGAAAATGCAGCCGAACTACTCAGTCAACCCGATATCGACGGAGCACTGGTGGGCGGAGCGTGCCTCAAGGCAGATTCATTTCTGGCTATCATCAACGCTGTCTGATAAGACATTATATAAGGTATTAAGGCGGTTAACTTAATTGTAAGCCGCCTTTTTTGTTTTAAACCCTTTCACTGCAATAATTACGAACCATTTTTTGCAGAAATCCCGTCTCAGTATTGACAATAAGCATCTGACACCCTAAAAAACCGCTGCCGCAACGAAGTTAATTTAGGAGGGAAATGACAATAAAAACTTTTATAGCCTCAAAGAATTTTTCCGAAAAAAGATGCTTCCGTAATTCTGAGTGGCGGTAATATAAATGCCGGTGTCACTGATGTCACACTGACCCGCCGCAGCGGGCTGATGTCACTGTATCACTGCTTCTCGTATGCCATTCTAAGCAGAGTTACGGTATGAATTGCCTTCACATTCAGATCCCACTTCTCAATGCCATGGTTTATCTGACCAAGACAACCCGGATTGGCAGCAATGACATATTCCGCACCCGATTCCTTAATATTTCTCATCTTCCGATCGAGAAACTTTTCCGCATCATCGTAGCGGGCAACATTATATATACCTGCCGAACCACAACACCAGCTTGCTTCATTCAACGGTACAATCTTAATCCCGGGAATCTGTGCAATAATATTTCTGGGTTCATTAACTACTTTTTGTGTGTGTGCCAGGTGACAGGCATCATGGTAAGTGACCGTCTTATCAAGATACATCCCTTCGGTGTTAAGACCGACTATACTAAGAAATTCAGTAATATCTTTGACTTTTGCCGAGAATCTGCCGGCAATTTCACCTAGAACGGGATCATTCTCAAAAATATGCCCATATTCTTTCATGAAAGCACCGCATCCTGCCGAGTTCGAAATAACATAATCAAATTCAAACTCATTAAAAATCTCCATAGTCTTTCTGGCCAGTTCATGCCCTTTTTCTTTTTCTCCGTTATGGGCATGAAGAGATCCGCAGCAAACCTGGTTATAGGGTGAGATTACTTCGCAATCATGCTTCAGGAGAACTTTAAGCGTATCAATATTTATATCGGCAAAAGCAAGATCCATAATACAGCCCAGGGGAAACAGAACTTTGTACCTTGATTTTCCGGGCGGTTTGGTAATATCCGGGATTATTTTTCTACCCGGTTTATCTGACATTTTAGGGGCAAGTTTATCCATTTCAGCAAGGCGCGGACTTATAAACTTCAGGAAACCGGAATTGTGCATAATATCCTGAATTCCCGATTTCTGATAAAATTTAATCAGTGCAGCGGTTGTTTTCAGAACAGACGGATTACCAATCACTGTGTTCAAACCTACTCTCTTTACCGTTCTGGGCAAAAATTTATCAAGATTTTCACGTGATATCGCCTCGCGTGCCCCTTCAACCATGGCACCGTATTTAACTCCTGCAGGGCAGGCAGTTTCACAAGCCTGACAGTCCAGACAGAAATTCATCTCTTCAATAAATGTTTCAGTAACAGGCAGCTTGCCTTCAGCAAGATTCTTTATAAGTCTGATTCTTCCCCGGGGGGAGGAACGTTCCATTTTGGTGAGCTCATAAGTGGGGCAAGTGGCAAGACACATTCCGCAATGCATGCACTGGCTGAGAACATCATCATCTGGCAGGTAAGAAAGATATTTCCTGATATCCGGATTCTTTTCCATAAAAATCGTCAGTATTTAATATTCAGCAAAAAATCAGTAATGATTAGGGTTAAAATCGGGAATATCCTCCCTCTTATTAAAGAGATACCCTTCACACCGCGGTACAACATCAAATATTTTTCCTGGATTGAGAATATTATTCTTATCAAGAACTGACTTAAACTTCCTCATTACTTCAATTCCTGCCTTGCCTGCAACCTGTTCAAGGAAGTCTTTTTTTGCAAGGCCTGTACCATGTTCACCGGTAATTGTTCCGCCAAGCTTAAGCGCCTCATTAAAAATAAACTCAAAAGCAGCATGTGCCCTGTTAATCTCGTCCTTATTACGTTCATCTGTAAGGCATGTGGGATGCAGATTACCGTCACCTGCGTGCCCAAAGTCACCGAAAGTAACATTATACTTTGAAGCTGCTTCCTGAACTTTTTCAATCATTACCGGCAATTCACTTCTTGGTACCGTGGCATCTTCAAGTATTGTGGTTGGTCTGATTCTTGCAAGTGCACTGAATGCACTCCTCCTTGCAGTCTTAAGAATATTTGATTCGGCAGTGGTAGCGGCACTTTTTATTGCGGATGCATTATTCTTTTTAAGAGCCTCAACAACCTTTTCAAATTCATAATCCACCTCTGAACCGCGGCCGTCAACTTCAATGAGAAGCATCGATTCCGCATTTCTCGGAAGCCCGATTTTAGTATAATCCTCGACACAGTTTATCGTGGTTTTATCAAGAAATTCAATCATGCTCGGGGTGATATGAAAAGAGACAATACCGGCAACAGCTTTTGCACTGTCAATCAGCCTGTCAAAATAGGCAAGAACTGTAATTGCTTTGGTGGGTTTGGGAATGAGTTTCAGAAGAATTTTAGTAAAAATCCCTAAGGTACCTTCACTGCCTATGAAGATATCTCTCAGATTATAACCTGCAACATCCTTGAAATTTTTTCCGCCGGCAAAAATAACCTCCCCGTTCGGAAGAACAACTTCAAGACCGAGAACATAGTTTTTTGTAACACCGTATTTCAGACCTCTCAATCCGCCGGCATTTTCTGCAACGTTTCCTCCCAGGGTGCAGATTTTCTGACTGCCAGGGTCCGGGGGATAAAACAAACCTTGTTTCTCGGCTTCAATCTGAAGCCTTTCAGTAATAACACCGGGTTCAACCAGAGCAGTAAGATTGTGAGTATCAATCTCCAGGATTCTGTTCCACCTCGTAAGTACAACTACCACTGAGTTATCAACAGGAACTGAGCCGCCGCTTAAACCCGTGCCGGAGCCTCTTGGTACAACAGCAAAGTTTTCCTGATTTGCTAATTTTAATAATGCAGAAATTTGCTCTTTGTTCTCGGGAAAGACTATCGCTTCCGGTAGTTTCTGGAGGAGAGGTGTGCCGTCGTATGAATAACAGATTTTATCTTCCGGGGCGTCACTGTAATTTTTTTCTCCTACAATCTCTTTGATCTTACGTAGTGTGGAAGAATCCATTTTTATCTTACAAATCGTTTTAGTATCTCAAGAACTATAAACCCGACAAGTACCGCAACTCCGGCATAAAAGGCTATATTCCTGACAGACTCCCATGTAAAAGTGAGAGTTGATTTAAATCCTCTCCAGCCGCAGTTATTACATCTGAAGGGTTTAAGTATTGTTGCCTTCTTGAGGAATCCTTCAAAAAGATTTTTTGTCTGTGACCTTCTGAGAGTATGATATTTTCCGCATGAGGGACACTTTGAAAACGCAGGATCCCTTCTCATCAGAATTGCCGTGTAATTTGCTTTTTTTCTTCTGTTGCGAGCCATTATTTATCATTTAATAATTTAAAAAAATTAACCCGATCACTGATGATCTTAACCGCAGTGTTAAGCTGAGCGTCATTCTCCATCTGTTTTTTGATCTTACCTTCCGTACCAGTATATCTGTACGCCAGCTCAGTGATAAGCTCGTTGATTATTTCATCCTTAAATGAATTGATTTCATTTTTGGATAACTGTTTCACGTCCGAAATCAGTGCATCAAATTTACTATGTAAACTTACATAATTTTTGTTGGTTTTTAAATTTTCAATTGAAGCGTAGGTATCTTTAACAAGTTCTGACTCATATTCAAACTTCTCAGATTTCAGAAATGCATTAAATTCCTCAAAAAGTTTGTCACGGTTCAGATTATTAAGGCTGAAATTTTTATTCCTGTTATAAAAATTGTTACAAAACTTGAATATATGACCCCGCGCCATTAAAACCTTTATGATATCGGCAGTTTTATTCTCCTCTACAACAGAGTCAGGCATAATGCCCCCGCCGGAATAAACATTCCTTTTGTTATCGGTCTGATATTCCTTTTTTAGCACATTTTCAGTAGAATTAATAACTTTGCTGTCCTTGGCATAATCAACAATCTGGATACTTCTGCCGCTGGGCGTATAATATCTTGAAGTTGTAATTTTCAGTGAAGTGTTATAACTCAGAGGAGAAATTGTCTGAACAAGTCCTTTCCCAAAGGATTTTGTTCCTATAAGAAGCGCACGGTCATGATCCTGAAGTGCGCCTGCAACAATCTCAGAAGCAGAGGCTGAAGATCCGTTTATAAGCACTATCATAGGAACATCCGGGATCATCGGCTCCTGTTGAACATAATAATTTCTAACCGATGATGAATCCCTTCCCTTTGTAGTAACAACAAGCTGACCTTTTTTAAGGAACTTACTGCTTATATCCACAGCAGCGTCAAGAAGTCCTCCAGGATTTCCCCTAAGGTCAAAAATCAGACTTTCGATCTTTCTGTTCTTCTGAAGTTCCATCAAGGCATTTTTAACCTCTTCACCTGATGGTCTTGAAAAACCTGTAAGCTTAATATAAGCATTACTGCTGTTTTCCGGGTAAAAACCATAATAAACCACATTCTTCAGGAGTATCTCTTCCCTCATCAGGGTGAAGCTTAGAGTATCCGGTTTTTCTCCTCTTAGCATGATCATTTTGACAAAAGTGCCCGGTTCACCCTTCACGAGCGATGAAATGTCATCATAATTCTTTGGTGTTATAAGTACACTATCAACCTTATAAATTATATCACCAACAAAAATTCCCTGCTTCCTGGCAGAGTATCCGTCCATGATTTCAACTATCACAACACGGTCATTTCTTACACCAACCGATATACCAACCCCCCCGTACTTTCCGGTTGTCATCAGATTAACATCATCCTGCTTTTTCTCATCAATGAAAACGGTGTAAGGATCAAGTGCGGAGAGCATTCCCCTTATTCCCGCTCTAAGGAACTCGCCGGGATTAATGCCGTCAACATAATTAAGGGTTATATCTTTGTAAATTCTTGTGAAAATATCAATGTTTTTTGCTATCTCAAGATAGATATCACCTGGAACCGCAACCCATGCAATCATTAAAGGAAATGAAAGTATCAGAAAAATCTTTTTCAGATAACTCATCTTATGCTCCACTTTTTTCAAGTATCATCTCTCTTTTTTTAATGACTGTTTCTATGATCTGCGAGTGGATCTCATCAACTGTTCCTGTTCCGTCAACAAGCATAAATCTGCCCTCCTTTGAAGAAAGCTTAATATATCCGTTTCTTACTTTTTCATAAAATTCATCCCCTGAAAGCTCCATCCTGTCCAGCTGATTTCGTTCCTTAAGACTTTTCCGTTCATTAAGTTTATCCAGCGGGAGGTCAATAAAAAAGGTGATATCGGGAATTGCCGATCCAATCGCAAGATTATTAACGCTGTTTATTATATTCAGATCAAGTCCCCTGCCATATCCCTGGTAAGCTACTGAGGAATCATGGAAACGGTCTGAAAGGACGTAAAAACCATCTTTCAGCCTTGGAATGATAACCTCTCTCACTAGCTGTGCCCTTGCGGAGGAAAATAACAGGAACTCGGTTTCACTGAACATGCCGTTATGTTTTTTATCAAGAAGAAGATTTCTTACTTTTTCAGAAATTTCCGTACCCCCGGGTTCTCGTGTAAGAAGAACTTTTTATCCCATTGAAATAAGATAATTTTCCAGGAGCTGAATCTGAGTTGATTTACCGCAAAAATCCAGCCCTTCAAAAGTTATGAACATACTAATACTTTTTAATGATAAAATTGATTTTTTCAGGTTTTATAACCGTAACTGCCATATACGGAGGAATTTCTATATTCGGGATAATGAATCCGGTTGTATCTCTAACCACATCATTATATATCGTATAGGCCTTTATCATCTCCTGATTCAGACTGCTTATTCTGTCTATCCCGCCTCGTATCGAAACAGAAATACGCTCCGGAATAAGCTGAACATCCCTGTCTGGCGGAACATCTCTCACCAGAACCGGTATATCGGTGAACTCCTTATCAACCATTAGCTGAACATCCAGTTCAATTTTTACCTTTTCGGGATAAAATATGAGCTGATTTGTCCTGACTAATGCTGCCTCAATAACTTTTGATTCATTAAGCCCTTGAAGCCTGATCTTTTCAGTTCTGATAACCGGGTAATTAGCTACTACTGACGGCAACCCCGAAACTCTTACATATTCCGGTGTGATTTTTACCGGTGAGGCAAGCCCG
Source organism: uncultured Ignavibacteriaceae bacterium (assembly GCA_964411625.1). Lineage (GTDB taxonomy): Bacteria > Bacteroidota > Ignavibacteria > Ignavibacteriales > Ignavibacteriaceae > JABWCA01. The sequence goes on along the minus strand of CAYPMQ010000084.1, from coordinate 3,202 downwards.
AATCCGCTTTCAAAAACAAGATCAAGAACAGCTTCCACCTGCTTGTACTCTGTCTGGCTTCTCTCAACATTCATTCCTATACTTGGCGGGTAAAATTCAACCACATTTATTGCGGATGGAAGCCAGGAGTTTTCGCTGAGTGAATTCATCAGATTTATCTGAGACCTCATTGAATCCCGATTGGCAGATACATAGTACTCCCTGTCTGTCCGGAAATATAATGCAATTAACTTCCAGCCGGTGGCTTTTACCTTCATTTGCACCGTTTCGGGTATTCTTCCGCCTGTGGCATAGCCTTTGGGAAGGTTTATTATCTTCAGCGGCAGCTCAAGACTTACGTAATAATCACTTGAAAGTGTAATCGAGATCCAGATTATCACCGAAACGAAAAAGGAAAAAAGTATAACGGGAAATTTTTTCTTCATACTTTAAATTTAATGAAATCGCCGGAAAGAGGGAGCCGGCAGATGCAGAAAGAGTATTAACATTTGTTTAATATGTTAATTAAATCATATAAAAAAAGGCTGAATCCCCTGCATCGTGGAGACTCAACCTTTCCGTCAAAATTGAATGGCTGAAAATCAGCTTAAACCAAGTTTACTGAACAGTTCAAGGAGTATGATTTTGTTAGCCCGTGAAATTTCTCTGCCATGAATCGTAAAATTATCAGTTGCCCTTGCAAGTCTCCGTAAATCCTGAACACTTCTGGCCGCAAGCCCATCTGCATCAGCTGCAGGTAATGTTTTAACCGGAGCAGATACCCGTTTGCCGGTGTCTTTTTTGGCCGCAGGTTCAGAAACCTTAACGGCCGCATTGCCTTTTACTTCATTGCCGGTCGGAGGGGTGACTTTTTCAGGTGCCCGTGAATTTCCGCTATCACCTGTGCTCTTTTTCAGTTCGGGATATAAAGCCACCATCTGAATATCAGGACGTGGTATTACATGCACTGAAATAAGTTCACCAACTCTCTGAGCGGCTGCGGCTCCGGCATCGCATGCAGCTTTAACTGCGGCAACCTCACCGATAATCTTGATGGTAACAAGTGCGGGATTGGTTTTTTCTTTCCCGATCAAATTTACATTAGCGGCTTTTACCATTGCATCAGCCGCCTCAATTGCCCCGACAAGCCCTCTGGTTTCAACCAGACCAAGAGCGTAAGTCATCAGATTTATACTTTAGGTCTTTTAGGCAGAATTAATTCAACTTCAGAATGAGGTCTCGGTATTACATGAACAGAAACGAGTTCTCCCACTCTCTGGGCTGCTGCTGCACCGGCATCGGTGGCAGCTTTAACTGCACCAACGTCACCTCGTACCATAACGGTCACATATCCGCCGCCGATGGTCTCTTTACCTATTAATTCCACGTTAGCGGCCTTCACCATAGCATCGGCTGCTTCAATAGCGCCAACCAGGCCCTTTGTTTCTATCATTCCTAAAGCGTCTAATGACATTATTTTCTCCGAATTTTTATAATTTCTATTATGAAAAATAGCTGATTAAAATATAATATTCAATCAGTAAAACTTCCAAACTTTTTCTTCTCCCCTGCTCCCTTTCCTTATTGATTTTATTGTAATGCTCCGTGATAAATTAATCAGTTATCCTGCTTCAGATATCTTATCTCCCTCTGCGGGAAAGGTATTGTAATTCCCTCCCTGTCAAACGCCTTTTTAACATTTTCAATCATGTAATAATAGATTTTCCAGTAATTGCCGGTTTCACACCAGGTTCTGACTGCAAGATTAACCGAGCTGTCTGCCAGCTGTGATACTTCAATAACCGGAGCAGGCTCTTTTAGTATCAGCTCATTTTGATTTATCACTTCCTTTATAATTTCACGTGCACGGTCAATGTTATCAGAGTAAGCTATATTGAAGAAGGTGTCAACACGTCTCTCCGGCTTGTATGTGTGATTTATCATGCTCCCGTTTACAAGTACAGAGTTAGGTATAATCACAACCTTATTATCATACGTATGAAGCCGTGTTGAGAAGATATTAATTTCCTCGACAACTCCCATATCCTTTCCCGACTCAATAAAATCACCGACTTTAAAGTACCGCTGTAAAAGAATCACAATACCGGCTGCAAGATTGGAAAGAGAGTCCTTTAGTGAGAGCCCTATGGCAAGACCCGCAGCACCGAGTATTGCAACTATTGAGGTAGTTTCAACCCCCATTGTACTAACTGCAATTACTGCAACAAGAACAATCATTCCGAAGTATAGTACATTAAGAAAAAAATCGGAGAGTGTTTTATCTACATTCATTTTATTAACCGATTTTTTGGCTATTTTCCTGATTCTCTGTATAAGCCAGTACCCGATGATAAATATAATGATACCCGTTACCACTTTCAGTCCATGGATAATCACTGCATCGGTTAATTTTTGCCAGTTAAAAAACTTTTCCAATGGAATTCTCCTTCTAAATTATCTTTGGATGTGATTTCAGAACACAAAAAATAATATAAATTTTCTTACATTATATGCAAATTTTGTTTATTTAAGACAATACTGCTTATAATTGATGTTTGTAAATAAATTAATATGCTTATATGAAAGAGACATTTTTGATCTGGCTGGCTCTGATTTTTCTTCTCTCCGGCTCTCTTCATGCACAGAAGATTTCCTTCAAAAAAGAATCATCCGAACCGTTAAACTCGGGCAATCCTGTAAAAATCCTTTTTTTAAACGATAAGGAAAACCTGATAATTATCTCTCCGGAATCTGCTGTTCCCTATAACCTTAAGACAAATTCTTTTCTTACACCTTTTTCAGGACTTAAAGGAACAATTTCCTTCGTTGCTTCCGGCAGTGCGACAAACTATATTCTTGCAGCTGCAGAGGATGGAACTGTTTTCCTTCTTGATGCGGGCACGAGGCAGGCAGCGGCGGTCAGCAAAATTCAGGAAGGAATGATCTCTGCCGTTGCAATTTCAGATGACGGAAAAACTGCTGCTATTGCAACCCAGAGCGGTTATATTCATCTTTTTTCACTTCCCATGCTCACAGAATCAGGTAAAATTCAGGCGCACGCAAAAATTGTTAAAGGAGTTCATTTTATTGAAAATGGTACGAAACTTATTTCAGTCAGCATTGATAAGAAAATCACCGTATCCGATATAGCAACGGGACGTGCAGAAAAGAATTTCACTGATGACGGCATGGATTTGATTACCGCTTCGGCTGTGAACAGGAC
>CAYPMQ010000083.1:0-12143 GCA_964411625.1 uncultured Ignavibacteriaceae bacterium | reverse complement strand
ATATTTCTCTAAGAATGATGTGTCATAATTACCCGAGATAAAATCGGGACTGTCAAGCACTTTTCTGTGGAAAGGTATGGTGGTTTTTATACCTTCAAGCGCAAATTCATCGAGGGCTCTTTTTGCCCTGGCAATAGCTTTTGTCCTGTCTTCATCCCATATAATCAGTTTAGCCACCATTGAATCATAATAAGGAGGAATGATGTATGACTGATAAATGTGTGAATCTATCCTTACTCCAAGTCCGCCCGGGAAATGAAGCGATTCAATCCTGCCCGGAGAAGGTCTGAAATGATGTTCCGAATCCTCTGCATTGATACGGAATTCAAAAGCGTGACCTCTCGGTTTTTTATTGTAGTTGCCAAGTTTTTCACCTGCAGCAACTCTGATCTGTTCTTTAATGAGATCAACCTCATAAACCATTTCTGTAACGGGATGCTCAACCTGAATACGGGTATTCATTTCCATAAAATAGAAATTCAGATTTTCATCCACGAGAAACTCGATTGTACCAACGCTTTCATAGTTGATTGCTGATGCTGCCAGAATTGCAGCATCACCCATCTTCTTCCTGAGTTCTTCAGATATTACCGGTGAGGGGGCTTCCTCAATAAGCTTCTGATGTCTTCTTTGCACGGTACAGTCTCTTTCACCGAAATGAGCATAATTTCCGTGCTGATCGCCAATCACCTGAATCTCGATGTGACGGGGTTTCATAATATATTTTTCAATGTAAACATCGGCATTACCGAAAGCAGCTTCAGCTTCTGCCTTGGCAGTCATGAATGCCAGATCAAACTCAGATTCGTCCTTAACCATACGCATTCCTTTTCCGCCTCCGCCTGCAGATGCTTTAATGATAACAGGAAAACCGATTTCTTTTGCAAGTTTTCTTGCTTCATCCGGATCATGAATAACGCCATCGGTTCCGGGAATTGTGGGCACACCGTTTTTCTTCATTGTGTCTTTTGCTGTGGCTTTATCACCCATGACACGTATCATTTCAGGACCGGGGCCAATAAACTTTATATGTGAATCATGACAAATTTCAGAGAAACCTGCGTTTTCAGCCAGGAATCCGTAACCGGGATGTATTGCATCAGCTCCGGTCAGATTAGCTGCTGATATAATTGCGGGAATCTTTAAGTAGCTGTTTCTGCTTTCGCTCGGACCAATGCATATTGCTTCATCGGCAAAAGTGACATGCAGCGAGTTTTTATCTGCTTCAGAATAAACGGCAACAGTTTTAATCCCGAGCTCTTTGCACGCCCTTATTATACGGAGAGCAATTTCACCTCTGTTGGCAATCAGAATCTTATTAAACATATGTTAATTATCCGGTTGAATTAAAAATAGAGGCTGGCCGTACTCCACAGGTTTACCGTTTTCAACAAGAATTTTGACAACTGTACCGGCAATGTCTGATTCTATCTCGTTCATCAGCTTCATAGCCTCAACAATACAAAGCACCGATCCCGTATTAACTTTATCACCTACTTTCACATATGAATCGGCATCCGGAGCGGGGGCACGGTAGAATGTACCGACAATCGGTGATTTGACTTCATGAAGGTTTGAAGCACTTTCGGCTGATTTATCTGCCTGAGCGGTTTTAGCAGCCGGTGCTTCGGCTGATGCCTGGGGTAGTGCCATGGGTGCCGGAGCAGTGTAAGCGGATTGCACAATTGTGGCGCCTTTAGCCTGCTTCGAAATATAAATTGAACACTCGTTATCCTCATATTTAAATGAGTTAACGGTACTCTCCTCAATCATCTTAACAAGCTTTTTAATTGCATTTAGATCCATTCTGTTTTCCGAATTTATGATTTTACTCTTTCCATGTATTCCCCGGTACGGGTATCTATTTTAAGCATGTCGCCGGCATTAATAAACAAGGGTACGTTTACTGAAGCACCGGTTTCAAGTTTTGCGGGTTTTAATACGTTTGTTGCCGTGTCACCCCTTAAACCGGGCTCTGTTTCTGTTACTTCAAGAGTAACAAACATAGGCATTTCCACCGTTATTATTGTTTCTTTGTCAAGCATTACTTCAAGTTCAAGACCTTCTTTGAGGAAGTCTATACTGTCACCGAGAAATGATGCTGAAACGTTAATCTGATCATATGACTCATTATCCATGCAAACGAGAAAATCGCCGTCACGGTAGAGATACTGATATTTTCTTCTTTCAACTCTTACAACCTCAAGGCTTTCACCTGAACGGAAGGTGTTTTCAAGCACTTTGCCGGTTTTGATATTTTTAATAGTTGTTCTTACAAATGCGCCGCCCTTGCCGGGTTTAACATGTAAAAACTCAACAACTGTATATAATTCATTCTTAAATCTGATTATTAGTCCGTTACGCAGATCTGAGGTATCAGCCATGTCTAAAAACTTCTTTTTGTTAAAAAATTCTAAAAGTAACCTTAAATTTAGGCATTCATATGTTCTAAATCAAGAAAAGATTTTTATTGCGTATTTCTTAACTCATTGTTTTTTAATGAGTTAGCAATCGGGCCCGTAAATTTAACAGTATTATTAATAAGGATTTCAAGTCATTTGAACAGTCAAATGCCGGGTTAGGGCTGTATTCCGGATATCTCAGTTAGTCTGAACTCTTCTGACGGTTCGTATTCTTGAAATGAAAATCCCTATGCCGTCACCTTTTACATTCCATTTTACGACCGAGCTTGACTGACCGAAAATGGCATCCGAGAGTTTACCGGCACCCTGTGATTTGTAATAATCATAAAACGGATCGTCATATGCATATATTCTGCATCCGAGTGATGAAATATCCCCGAGAAGATTTCCGGGTATCGGAACTGTTACAACACCTATTGACGGAAAAATACCATTGTCATTAATTGGTCTGACAATGTTATTAAACTGTTCGGCTTCAAGAAATATCTGATCGTTCAGCCCCAGATTTACCCAGGTTGCCCCGTAAACCACTCCGGGCACAGGATTTATTGATACATATCCATAAGTAACGGGAGCAACCGAAGTATCTCTTGAGGTTTCAAGTACAACTTTCTGAATATCCCCGAACTTAGGAACAGTTGTTTCTGCGAATGCAAACATGTTCTCATACTGAACAAGAAGCGTGTATTTCTCTCCCTGAACCACAGGGAGACCGGGGGCACTGTATAATCCGTTCTGAGTATGCCTCATTACATAAACAGAATCTTTGTATCTGATACCTGCCGACGCATTTTTGATATCTGCAAACTGCTGATTAAACGGTACCGATACAGGTAATGTTCTGCCGATGTAAATATTCTGAACAGGCACCCCTTCTTCTATCTGGCCCCTTATTACCAGCCTTGCCTCGTAAGGGAAATCTTCCGATTCTATGATTTCCTCACAACCCGGTATTAAAAACAATATGCCCAAAAGAAAGAAGACTGAAATAAAAATCTTTTTCATCAGAAACTCACTCTTATTCCTAATGAAGGCAAAAACGGGAAAAGTGTGAACTGCTTTAAGACAGGCACTTTTTCACCTGATGCTTCATCAACCTTATAACCAACGTATTTAGAAAACGCATTGTTTCGGTTGTATGCATTGTAAATAGTTAACGATATTTCAATATCCCTGTCATCCCACGTTGTCTTATATCTGGCGCTTACATCCAGCTTGTGGAAAGGAGGAAGTCTGAAGGCATCACGCTGTGAGTACTCGTAGTAAGTCTTCTGGGCAGAAGAATTAGGGTTTACCAGGGAAAAGAATGAATACTGCATTAACGGAAGAGCATATGCCTGACCCGTTGAGTAATTCCAGGTTGCTCCCAAACTCAGTGCTTCGGAAGGCTGCCAGGTAAGAACTATTGATACATCATGTCTGCGGTCATATCTTGGGAAAAATGTTTCACCCCGGTTAAGATCAGCGAATGTTCTTTTAGTCCAGGATACTGTATAACCTATCCATCCGGAAAAATTGCCAGCCCTTTTATTAAGAAAGAACTCGGCACCGTATGCCTCACCACTGCCTTCGGTAAGCTGATCAGAGAAAACACTTTCAATTGAAAAATCGGCGTTCTCTTTATACTCTTTAAGCTTTTTAAGTTCTTTATAATATGCTTCAACTGTGAACAGGAATGTCCGGTCAACAGATGTGGCCTCAAACCCGAGTGAACCCTGCATTGATTCTGCCGGTTCAACATTTTTAGCCGAAGGGAACCAAACGTCAGTCGGCAGATAAACATCACTTCTGGTAAGAAGATGAAGAGCCTGATGAGCAATTGCAAAAGATGCTCTTGCAATCAGCCTGTCAAAGATATAATAAGTGAGCGAAAGTCTGGGTTCAATTGCAAAAAAATTTGCTTCCTTAAAGTAATGAAGTCTTGCACCGGCATTAGCCCGCAGATCGGTAAAAAGCGTCATTTCATCCTGAAGATAAACAGATGCCTCAAGTGCTCTGTATGTTTCGCCTGGCTGCTGAGAGTATTTTATATCCTGATTATAAAAATCACTTTTAAGTATATCAAAATTATGATAGATAATTTCTGCGCCGGCTTTTATAAAATGTTTACCGCTCTGCGATAACTGGAATTCCGTCTTTAGCTGAAAATCTGCAAGCTTGCTTGAAGTGTAAAAATCGAGTGCTTTATCTTCCGGGTCTTTATCCTGAATTGCCGTGTTGAAATTATAATAAGTGTACTTCAGCGAGGTTGTTGAAAAAAGCTCGGGTGAGTTTATTTTTGTCCAGGTCAGATTAAGTGTTGAGTTTGACCAGTTGATATCAAAACCGACATCGGTGCTTGCGGGGGGCTCCAAAATCTGATCGTTGCTGAAAAATCCCGATATAAATATTTTATCAGTTTCTGATATCTGATAGTTTAGCTTGCCGTTAAAATCCTTGAAATTATATTTAGGGAATCTGCTGGCTTTCGGGAAAACCGGCAGAATTTTATCAAGATACATCATTCTCGCAGACATAATGTATGTCGCTTTTTCACTCAGAGGGCCCTCAAGAGTAATTCGGGAACTGATTGACGTGATGTTTGCAAGGCCCTTGAATTTCTCCCGTGTACCTTCGCGGAGTGATATATCAAGTACCGATGAGAGTCTGCCGCCGTACTCTGCCGGGAAGGCTCCTTTAATCAGTTTTATATTCTGAATCGATTCGGGGTCAAAAGTGCTTGAAAATCCTCCTAAATGGGAAGGATTATATACCACCACACCGTCAATAAGTGTGAGTGTCTGATCTGCTGATCCGCCTCTGACATATATGCCTGTTGATATTTCTGATGCGTTTGAGACACCCGGCAGCAACTGCAGCACTTTGAATAAATCTGTTTCACCGCCGATTGAGGGAAGCTGTCTCACTATTTCCGGTTCAACCTCAACCGTACCACTTGTTGAACTGAAATCTGTTTTACGTTTATCTTCAACTACCACTTCGCCAAGCTGAATAGCCTTTTTCTGCAGCTTTATATCCAGTCTGAACGGATTTACCGAACCATCAGCATCTAACTGTTCCATTTTCCTTTCATACCCCAGCAGGGATGAAAACAGAAAGTATTTCCCGGGTATGATGTTGGAAATTGAATAATATCCGAATTTGTTTGTGGTGCCAAAATAAAGGGGATCACCTGTACGGGAGGTATCTTTATAGATCAGTATATTCACGCCTATCAGTGCTTCACCTGACTGGAGGTCGCTGATAAAACCGTTTATTGTTACTCGTTGAATCTGAGCCAGGGTCAGACTTTGCAGTATCAGCAGTAAAAATATTATGTAAAATTTGAACATCCCGGCAGAAGTTTCCTGAACAAGGGTAAAAGAATGATACTATTTCACTAATCAATATAACACACTTCTAATTTATTTTTCTAAAATTGTTAAGAGGGGGGATACTCCGGATAATTTTAATACCTACCCCTAAGCTTTAACGATCTATATTTCTGTCCCGGGGTCAGTCATGAAAAGTTTATTCTCTTCAAGCAGGGGGCTGAGAATCGCTTCTCTGAAATGATCACGATTCCTGAGATTAAGATGTTCCATCATCATTTTTGCATATCCGGGTATTCTGCAGTGGTCAATGGGCAGCTCCTCCCTTTTCCTGAAAGGGATTTCATTTTTACGGGTCTGATTTTCCGGCAAGTGAGATCGTTCATCATATCTCCCGGCAGTGAAATATTCCCTTTTATAACCACTGCCCTTACCGTAATTCTGACAAGTGTTTATTACATAGCTTTAATATTTTAATATGAAACCATTCATTAATAAAGTCGGGTGCAATTTGCTCATTACCCGGATAATAAAACGGACTCTTCATAAGCGGCAGAATTATTTTAATAAATCTCCCTCAATTATCTCCTGTTCTGCATCAGAATAAATTTTAAGATATCTGTAAAGATTACTTACCTGCTGTGCATCTGAAATTTTGATTTCAGTTAGTCTTATGAGAGCCGGTGATAATGCAGCATCAATTTTTTCTGATATGATCCTTCTTTTGTTTTCACGGCTGGGGAGGAACAGATCTGATTGTATATCCGCAAAAGACACCATTTGTTTGCAATATTTATATCTTATTGTTAACTTAAATAGGATAATTAAAATATTGAATCCCGATGATGAACCGAAGCGCTGCACATCTCTCTTCTGAACACAACTTCTATGAATTCGGAAATCATAAAACCGGTTAGCGGCAATCAGACAAAATTATTTTCATGTTATGATACGAAACAAATCAATTTATATATTACTTCTTTTTTTACTCCTTTCTGCGGATAGTTTCGCACAGTTTGATATCAAACTAAAGGGAGGAACAGTTATACCATTGGGTTATTTTGAAAATTCTGTAGATGTCGGATTTGGCGGTACTGTCAATTTCAGTACTTATATAAATCCATATCTTGAAATTTCTCTTACTGCAGGGTACTATTACTGCGGTTATAAGGAAGACCTCCCCGATTATGATTTTTCATTCAAAACAGCACCTGTGCTCGCAGGGCTGCGTTATAATTTTTCCGATTTTGATTTTATCACTTACGCCGGTCTTGAAGCCGGGATTTACTTCAGTGAATTTTTTCTGGAGCTCGAGGATGCAGCAACAGGAAAATTCAGAGCATTAACACCGGAAACAAACATTGGTATCTCACCCGAGATAGGATTTAAAATGAATATTGCTCCGGGGTTCGATGTTGACGTAAATGCCAAATACAACAGAGTAAGATCAAAATATGTCTCAAGAGCTTATCTTATGATTCAATCAGGATTTGTGATCAAGTTATGAAAAATATACTCTTTACGGCAGCTCTCTTTGCCTTACTGATATCAGAACCTTCAGCTCAAACTGACTGGATATGGCAGAACCCGATACCTCAGGGTAAAACACTGAAAGCGGTTCATGCCACAGATCAGAATAATGTTTTTGCCACGGGTGTCAGAGGTGCATTTATATCTTCAAATGACGGAGGGAATAACTGGTCGATAGGTAATGCAGGACCGGCCTTTGAATACAAGACGGTCTTTTTTATTAACCCCTCAACCGGCTGGGCTGCCGGTCAGCAGGGCAGAATTCTCAAGACCACAGATGGCGGAATATCTTTTACTGATCAGTTCAGTGATACTACTGTAACCATTTACGGCCTTCATTTCTCAGACCCTTCAAACGGACTTGCATGCGGAACAAACGGTTTATTTCTCAAAACCTCAGACGGCGGAAAAAACTGGGTAAGATCATCACCTGATACATTGTCATTTTCTTCTGTTACCAGAGTCGGTGAAAATATTTATCTCTCCGGTGAAAACAGTGTTTTTCTCAGAAGCACGGATAACGGTTCTTCCTGGAACAGATCATTTATTGCGCCCGGCTTTATAATAAACTCAATTGATTTTGTAAACAGCAGCACAGGCCATGCCTGCGGTAATAAAGGCAGAATTTATAAAACCACTGATGCAGGCACATCATGGCAGGTGGTTTACAGTGATTCGGCATACTGGCTCAAATCTGTAAAGTTCTTTGACTCTGACCTTGGAATAGCCTCCGGCTGGCCGGGCATTATATTGCGAACTACTGACGGCGGCAACAACTGGGAAGTATTTTCTCATGGTTCACGTTTCGATCTGAGCAGCATAACCGTCACACCGTCAGGTTACGCATGGATTGTCGGTGATAACGGACTAACCATGAGGTCAACCGATTTTGGCTATTCATGGGAGTTTCAGTCAGGCGGAGTGGCGGGAAATATCAATTCAATCAGGTTTCTGAATTCAGTCACGGGTTTTGTTGTGGGAGATGACGGGCTGGTGCTGCGCACTGATGACATAGGAGAAACATGGATTCAGCAGAACAGCGGCACTTCTGAGAATCTGTATGATGTTTTCTTTAAGGACTCAACAACAGGCTGGATAGTTGGTGATAACGGCACCATGCTCAAAACTGTTGACGGCGGTGTGAACTGGGTAAAATTAAATATTGCAGATCTGACTACAAATGCACTTTATTCAATTGAAGGCACCAAATTCAACACAAAAGTTGTCGGTCGAGGCGGTGTTCTTCTGGAAACCTCAACCTCTGCAGGTGATTTCTGGTATAAGATTTCCGTTACACCGAGAGCTTTCCGTTCAGTTGTTACCCTGACGAGCAAGCTTGCATTTATTGTGGGAGACGGAGGGGGAATATTCAGATATGGCAACGGCGGAGTGGGTGTGCCGGGAGGAATGAGTCAGATTGCTTTTGATCCGAAATACGATTTCAGGGAGTTGTGCTTTTCAGGAGGAGGCGTTGGTTACATTGTCGGGAAATACGGAATTGTCGTTAAAACAACCAATCTCGGCAAAGATTGGCGGGTTCATGACACTCTTCCCGTTAACTGGCTTAACAGTGCCAATTTTATTAATGTTGATACCGGTTTTGTTGCAGGCAGTTACGGTTCGGTTTTTAAGACTACTGACGGCGGAACTGAATGGGCGTCCATACCTACAGGTATTAATAACACAATTAATAAAATTTATTTTATTAACGAAAAAAAAGGCTGGATTGCAGGATCATACGGTCTGATCATGAAAACCGATAACGCAACCGGCTCCACGGTTGCAACAAAAGCGGATGATCTTACGGCTGATAATGGAATTCCGAAAGAAAATGACTATATTCTGTTTGGAAACTATCCTAATCCTTTTAACCCGGCAACAAGCATCAGTTTCGAACTTAGAAAAGCATCAGAACTCAGGCTCAATATATATAATATTTTGGGTCAGTTTACAGCAGAAGCTGCGGGCGGATTCTTTAATAAAGGGAAGCACACAGTATATTTTGATGGTTCTGAACTCCCCTCCGGTATTTATTTTTATTCTCTTGAATCAAACGGGGTACGCTTAACGAAGAAAATGGCACTTATAAAATAAAACAACTAAAATAAGACAACAAATAATCGTTAACTAAATTAAGGAGAAGAGATGAAAAAAACATTCATCCTGTTTTTATTTACGGCTTCTTTACTGATGGGTCAGGGATTAACCTGGCAATGGCTCAACCCTAAACCAACCGGGTCTGATTTTAATGACGTGGTTGCTCTTGGGAATACTACCGTTCTGGGATTCGGCTCAGGAGGATTTGTTCTGAGATCCACCGACTCAGGGGCTTCATGGAATATCATTGTTGCGGATACCCTTGGAAGGGATATCTACGAGGCTGATTTTGTAAATGACCTCGTCGGTTATATATGCGGTATTGACGGTCTTGCAATGAAGACAACCGATGGCGGCCTCACCTGGAATAATCTTAACACTAATAATTCAGTGGTTGATTTCTGGTACCTTGATTTCTTTAATGCTGATAAAGGTATTCTGGCAGGATCTTCGGGCAAAGTGTTCAGAACGGCTGACGGCGGAGCCACTTTTGATTCTACCACGGCAGGCACTTCAACCTTATACAATGTCCACTATGCAGATTCACTCACGATTTTTCTGGGTGGAAGTTCAAGTACTGCAAGGCTTTTCAAATCAACTGACGGCGGCACCGTCTGGAACAGCATCCATTCTTCACTCCCTATAACCGGCTCATATAATATCAGAGGGATCCACTTCCGTGATGTAAATAACGGAATTCTTTCCACATCCAACGGAAAGATAATGAGAACCACGGATGGCGGAACAACATTTGATTCTCTTACAATTGGCGGATCAAACGAGTCTCTCTATGATGTCAAGTTTGACGGAGCAACTATTGGCTATATACCCTCAACAAACGGAAATATTTTCAAAACCTTCAACGGAGGATTAACCTGGAGCAGAATTGCAACCGGAGCAACTCAAAACCTCTACGGTTTTGCAATTACTAGTCGGCTCTCAGAAGGCAATAACACTGTGTATGCTGGCGGAAGATACGGAACTATAGTTAGATCATCTGATGAAGGAGCATCATGGTCTCTGTTGTATTATGCACATACGCAGGAAACCAACAGAGCTGTTTACTTCGTAAATCAGTCAACCGGTTATGTGGCCGGCGGCGTTGCTTCAGACGGAGCCACATCATCTGAGTTGCTGAAAACAACAGATGCGGGTGAATCTTGGAGCAAAATCACAACTCCCAACTACCGTAACTACTCCACTTTCTGGCTTAATGATCAAGTCGGATTTATCGGGCAGAGAGGCACTTCAGGTATCTATAAAACTACCGACGGCGGTACAACCTGGAACGCTCTGACTCTTCCTGTTGGCGGAACCAACGGTATCTGGTATGATATATATTTCCAGGATGCTAATACAGGTTACGCATGCGGCACTTCAAATGCCCTTATCAAAACAACTGATGGTGGTGCCACCTGGTCAGTTCTGACAACACCCTTTTCCTCAGGCAACACACTTTATTCCATGCACGGATTCGGTCCCAACACATTCATGATTGTTGGTTCAGCCTCCAGATGGGCTTATACTACAGACGGCGGCGCAACTTTTACAACAGGTCTCGTGCCTGGTACAAGTACTGCTCTTTACAGTGTCCACTTCAGCGGCAATACTGGTCTTATAGTTGGAAGCAGCGGCAGAGCTTGGATCTCAACTGACGGCGGTGTTAACTGGACTCAACAGACAACCAACAGTCTTTCCACTCTCTATTCAGCATATATGGTCTCACCCCTCATAGGATGGATCGGTGGTTCAGGCGGAACGATACTTTACACCACAAACGGCGGCGCAAGCTGGGTTACCCCGTTCTCTCCGCTTTCATCAATTCATACAACATATGATATAACTTCTGCAGGAGGTTATCTGTTCCTCGTTGGCGGAGCCGGCGGGCATGTGATCAGAACATTTGCTGATCCGAATATACCTGTTGAACTCACCTCTTTCAGCGCTTCGGTTTCAGATAATGATGTTGTTCTCTCATGGGCCACAGCTACAGAGACCAACAACTCAGGTTTTGAAATTGAAAGAAAAACCGGTTCAGACTGGGAAAGCGTAGGATTTGTTGCCGGCGCGGGTACTTCAACTCAGCCGAAATCATATTCCTTTACTGATGCTAATCCCGGCGTTTCCAAAGTTTCATACAGACTCAAACAGATCGATCTCGATGGCACATTCTCTTACTCCAATGCAATAGAGGTATCTTTCAATCCGGTTACATTTAACCTCGAACAGAATTACCCCAATCCTTTTAACCCTGCAACCACAATCAGATTCTCAATTCCTGACGATGCAAATGTAAAATTGGACATTTACAATGCTTCAGGCGAACTGGTGCAGACTCTGATCAACACAGGAATGAAAAAAGGATTTCATTCGGTTAATTTTAATGCATCAGGTCTTGCATCGGGAATTTATCTCTACAAGATTGAAGCAGGTACATTCTCTTCGGTTAAAAAGATGCTTCTCATGAAGTAATTTCCGGTCTGCAGATAATTTTACTTTCAAAAAGGCTGCCTATTAAAAAGTGCAGCCTTTTTTTATTTCTGGCCTGCTTTAATTTTATGTTCTGATATGCTTATCTGGTGTTTTTTACCTGACATTTTTCCTCCGGCTCTTCTAAAAACCCCGTTTATAAAGGCACCTCAAATGACTTCCGGATTAATTTCCCGTCACGGGAGGGGAGAAAAAATATTGACTGAAATCAATTTTCAGCAGTATCTGTTCAGGAACCGGAAATTATGATCCCGGAAGCAACAAACCTGATGAGTGATTTGCAGTAAATGAC
>CAYPMQ010000082.1:0-12261 GCA_964411625.1 uncultured Ignavibacteriaceae bacterium | reverse complement strand
GATGAATCGCTGTTGGCTAAAACAGAATGTATTGCGGTATTAAATGCAATTAATGAAAACAATCTGAATTCAAATCTCTCAATTAAACCTACACAAATGGGACTCCTTCTTGACGAAGAGTTCTGCTATCAGCAGGTGCGTGATCTGGTTGAAAAGGCAAAACAGTATAACAACTTTGTCAGGATTGACATGGAAGATTCAGCATGCACCGATAAAACCATCAACCTTTATCTGAGACTCAGACAAGATTATGACAACGTTGGAATAGTTCTGCAGGCTTACCTGAGAAGAACCTATGACGATGTTGTCCGTCTTAATGCCGAAGGTGCAAATTACAGATTATGCAAAGGCATCTACATTGAACCTGAGAAGATTGCTTTTCAGGGGAAACAGGAAGTGAGAGACAGCTTTGTCCGTTCACTCAGAAGGATGCTTGATGATGGCAATTATGTCGGCATAGCAACGCATGATTCCGCACTTATAGATGCTGCTTCAGAATATATTTCAAAGAATAACATTCCCCGCGAGGCTTATGAATTTCAAATGCTTCTGGGAGTAAGAGAAGACTTGAGAGATAAAATTGCGGCTGCGGGTCACCGTCTGAGAATATATGTGCCCTTCGGTAAGGACTGGTATAAATATTCAGTAAGAAGGTTCAATGAGAACCCGAATGTTGCCGGGTCGGTGATTAAAAATATGCTCAGAATTAATTAATGATTGTTTTAGGAATCGAATCATCCTGTGATGAGACTTCTGTTGCAGTGCTTCGTAACGGGGTACTGATCTCAAATTTAATCTCATCACAGGATTTCCATAAAATTTATGGCGGGGTTGTGCCTGAACTCTCAAGCAGAGCACATCTTGAAAGGGTGCTGCCCTTAATAAAAAAAGCTCTCGCCGATAACAATCTTTCAACCAGCGATATTGATTTAGTGGCAGCAACTGCAGGACCAGGTTTGATTGGTGCGCTTCTGGTGGGATTTATTTTCGGAAAAACACTTGCAAGGGCTTGTGATGTCCCGTTTATACCCGTTAATCATATCGAAGGACATATTTTCAGCGGCTTTCTGATGGATACAGTACCGGATTTTCCTTTCCTTTGTCTTGTAGTTTCCGGAGGGCACACAATGCTTATGCTGGTTGAGTCATTCACTTCAATGCGTTTACTTGGCACCACCATTGATGATGCCGCAGGTGAAGCCTTTGATAAGGTGGCGAAGATGCTTAATCTGCCATATCCCGGCGGACCTTCGATACAGAAGGCTGCCATGGCAGGTGACCCCAATGCAATTGATTTCCCGGTAGCAAAACTTAAAAACGAGTTTGATTTTTCATTCAGCGGAGTAAAGACTTCAGTACTTCGTTATATTCAAAGGCTTGATTCACCGCCTGATCAGGAAATGATTAATGATATTGCGGCATCCTTTACTGCATCCGTAACCGAAGCCCTTCTTAATAATGTCAGAAAGGCAGTTAAAAAATATAAAATTAATACCATTACACTTACCGGCGGGGTTGCAGCAAACAGCCACCTTCGTGAAGGCTTCATCAGACTTGGTGAGAAGTATGGCAAAAAAGTAGTTATCCCAGATTTTCAGTTCTGCGGGGATAATGCAGCAATGATTGCATTCAGGGGGCTCTCGCTCTTTGAAGCAGGCGAAAAATTTGACTCAGCGTATGAACCTTATCCTTCATTTTTTTCTAAATATATCACCGCCTGATTAATTCTATGTCAGAAAATCTTCAAGCTTCAACGCCGGAAAAGCGCAATTTCCCGATCAGGAAAGATCTGCTGATTGCCGCTTTTCTCTTCATTGTAATTCTTATTACAGGCATCAGTATCTTCTTTTCACCTGCTCTCGATACGGGTGGCGGAGAAATCAGAATTATTGTAAAGAAAGGCGAAACAATTTCTCAGCTTGCAGCCGAGCTCAGTAATGACAATATGATCGGGAGCGAAACCCTCTTCAGAATTGCCTGCTTTATAACAGGAGCTGATTCAAGGTTAAAAGCCGGAAGGTACACTTTGCAGCATGAAATGAGTTATGCAGCGCTTGCATTTTTGTTTGCATCTGATAATTATGAAAAAGCCGTTGTTTTTGAGCTTTACAACGGGATACCGGTTAATGCTGTTTTTAATAAGCTTCTGATAATGAAACTTACGGACAGCAGTGAAATCAGATCACTCTATTCGGATTCATTATTTTTCAGCTCTTCGGGACTTAAAAATTCTTCCGGGCTTGAAGGTGCTGTGCTTCCCGGGTCATATATTATCTATCCCGGTGAGAATCTTCGTGATATAATAAGAAAAGGAATAGACAGCATGAACAGTTTTATTGCTGCAAATTATCAGAATTCAAAGATGCCGATGAATCTTACCCCGTATCAGGTTATCACCCTGGCCTCAATTGTACAGGGTGAAACTAATCTGAAAAGGGAAATGCCTGCCGTTGCCGGAGTATATTTCAACCGACTGAAAAAAGGCATTAAACTGGAAGCGGATCCCACCGTTCAGTACGTGCTGCCCGGCGGTAAGAAAAAGAGGCTTTATTTCTCAGACCTGACTATTGATTCTCCTTATAATACTTACATAAACACCGGTTTGCCCCCCACACCTATTAATAATCCCGGCAGAGATGCTATTTTAGCAGTACTTAATCCTGATTCTCATAATTATCTGTTTTTCTGTGCCTCCCCGACCGGAGGCCACAAGTTTGCAGAAAAATATGAGGAACACTTAAAGAATGCGAAAGAATACCAAGCATGGCTGGATTCAAAAAATATAAAGTAAATTGTTTCTTCCTTTTTTTTACCGTGGTGCTTCTCAGCGGCTGTGCATTGCAGCTTCCGCCTGAAGGAGGGCCGGCTGATACTACTCCGCCTGAGATAATTTCGTCATATCCCGTTCCGGGGCAGATTAACTACCGCGAAGATTATGCTGAACTTGAATTCAGCGAGTATGTGGAAAAAAGGTCATTAAAAGATGCCATATTTATTTCCCCTGCACCTGAAGAGGGTTATGAACTGAACTGGAGCGGTAAAACTGTAAGAATTGAGTTTAATAAACCTCTGAAGGAAAACACAACTTATTACATTACAGTGGGCACGGATCTTACAGATTACAATAACCGCAATAAAATGGCTAAAAGTTTTAATTTATGGTTTTCAACAGGAGAAAAAATTGACAAAGGATCAATTTCCGGAACCGTTTATGATAAGAATTCTGACGGCATTCTTATATATGCATTTTTGTTTGACGGAGACTCTGTAAATATTTTTGATAAAAAACCGATGTATGTCTCCCAGTGCGGTGAGAGCGGTGAGTTTGAACTCAAAGGTCTCAGAGACGGAAAATACCGTCTTGTTGCAGTTAAAGATAATTTCAGAGATTATATGCTTCAGATAGGACAGGATGAGGCAGGTGTGACTTATACTGACCCAGTGCTCAGTCCAGCTGATACACTTTTCAATGATATGAACTTCTTTATGAGCAGTACAGATACTCTGGCACCTGAAATCCAGTCGGCTGTGATGATTGACCGTAATCATCTGCTCATAACACTTAATGAAGACGCTGACCGAAGAAGTGTTTTAAGTGAAAATTTTGCAGTAACCGACTCCTCAACTATGAAAAGCCGGAGGCCTGTTTTTTCTTATCTTCAGAACGGAAACGGCAAAAACCTGGTGCTGATTCTTGATGACCCGGGATTTAAGGGTGACAGTGTCTTTCTTAAAGCCAGGGGAATAAAGGATCTTAAAGGAAATACTCTTAAAGAAACTTCTATTAATCTGACCGTATCTGAGCGTCCTGATACTTCCGTTGCCTCAATCAGCTCAGTTCTGCCGGCAGACAGACTGAATCTGATCAGTGACTTCCCGGAAATAACGGTTGTTTTCAGTACCGGAATCTCTCCTGATGAATTTACAAGGAGAGTTATTTTTGCCGATACTTCAGGAAACAAGGCAGAGAACGAAACGGTGCGGGAAGATGATGTCACTTATAAAATTAAGATAAAACAGAAGCTTGAATCATTCACTGATTATAAGCTTACCGCCGATCTCAGAGGACTGGCCGGAGTAAACGGACTGCAAGCTGATACAGTTATTACTTTTGCTTTCAAGACTGTAAATCAGCTTAATCTTACAGGTCTTTTCGGGAAATTAGCAGGAATCAGCGATCCGGTTGGCAAAAGACTTATTCTTGAGCTGAAGGATGACCCCCTGGTCAGGTATTTTACTGTTACGGGAGAAAATGGTTCATTTGAATTTGATAAAGTCAGACCGGGGAAATACTTCTTATGGTACTACGAAGGGGGAGAGGTATTCAATCCCGGCGCTGTACTGCCTTTCAGGTTCTCAGACAAATTCAGGTTTTATAAAAAAGAAATTGATCTCGCCCCGAGATGGTCACTGACAGATCTTCTGTTTGATTTAAGTGAATAAGCACACTTATAAACATTAATGCTATCTCTGTTTTCGAACGAATTTATATTATAGCTTCAATAGCAGCAAATCAAAAAAAAGGCTGACAATTGTCAGCCTTTGAATTTATTAGTTTGCCCCGGCATATTGGTACAAAAGATATCTGCTTCTCAATGCCTTAAACTTCTCAACATCCTTATCCAGCAGATCTTTAACACTCTCATAAGTACCGTACTTTACAAAAGTTTCTCTCACTTTGTTGGATCCGATAACCTTATCAAACATGCTGAGCCTGCTTTTATCTGCGAGTTCAAAGGGATTTTTATCCTTGTACATTTTATTATGCACTTCAAGAAGTGAAAACTGGATTTCAAGGAGGTTGGCTTTGTTATAATCAGTGATAAAAATCTGCACACCATGCAGAGTTTTACCTGAGCTTTTTCCATAAAAGGGCTTGAAAGTAAGCGGGCGGAAGATCACGCCTTCAAGTCCGAGGGCGTTCATTGAAGTTGCAAACTTATCTCCTTCAATCCATTCAGCCGCAAAAGTCTGGAATGGAATTGTGTAACCAACGCCTTCAGATATGACCCCAAGTTCACCGATTATACCTGTTGTGACATAATATACGGGGCTTTCTGTATAGGGTATATGAGGAGAGGTCAGAACCCAGGGAAGTCCTGTTTCCCTGAACAGCATATTCCTGTTCCAGCCTGTCATCTCTATAACTTTAAGTTTGCATTTTTTACCGTCTTTTAACATCCCTTCGCCGTTGAGATACTTTGCCAGTTCACCAACGGTGAGACCGTGAACATAAGGTACATTGAACTGACTAACAAACGATATAAACTCCGGTTCAACGGGGCCGCCTTCCACCTTTACACCACCGAGAGGGTTTGGTCTGTCAAGAACAATGAATTCTTTGTCAAATTCCGCAGCTGCTTCCATAGCGAGTCCCAAAGTGCTGATGTAAGTGTAAGATCTGCAACCGATATCCTGTATATCAAAAACAAGTACATCAACATTCCTGAGCATTTCAGCGTTTGGTTTCTTATTCTTTCCGTACAAAGAAAAGACAGGAATGCCCGTTTTTTCATCGGTGTAATTGCTTACATAATCACCTGCAGCATATTCTCCCCGGGCTCCGTGTTCGGGACCATAGATGGCTGCAAGCTTTACGCCCGGGGCTTTACTTAATATGTCAATGGTAGAGTTTAACCTGGCATCAACCCCTGTAGGATTGGTGATCAGTCCGACTCTTTTGTTCCTGAGAGCAGAAAAATTATCTGCCATAAGCACTTCAAGACCTGTCTTGACAGTCTGAGGAAATGCGATGCACGACATTAAAATAATAGTAATAAGAGATTTAATCATATTTACTTACCTTCCTGCAGCAGAAACTATGCTTTAAAAATAATTCTGCCGTTTTTTATGGTCATTATATTTAGATTTTCGGCAACGTTATAAAATACCTGTCTGTAGTCATCAGTTCCGAGAACAGAAAAATCCGCTTTTTTGCCCGGCAAGATTGAACCGATCTTATCGGATCTTCTCAGTGCGTAGGCTGCGTTTATTGTCCAAGCATTAAATACGTTTTCAAAGGTGAGTCCCATTTTTCTTGAAGCAAGCGACATAAGAAAAGAGATATTTGTAATATGTGAAGAGCCGGGGTTAAAGTCGGTTGCGAGTGCCACAACGGCGCCTGCGTTTTTCAGCTTAACAGCCGGGGCGTAATCATAATTAAGAAAATAAGAGACGCCCGGAAGAAGCACAGCCGCAGTCTCTGAATCTGATAAAAGTATGCATTCTTCATCCTGAGCCACCTCAAGATGATCAACGGAAACAGCGCCGTATTTAACTGCTGCCTCAAGCCCGCCAATACGGTTAAACTGATCTGTGTGCAGCTTCAGCTTGAAGCCTAATGAAGCGGCGGTTTCAAAAACTTCAGATATCCCGGCTGGTGAAAAGGCTGAGAGCTCACAGAACCCGTCACAGAACTCAGCAAGTTTTTGTTCAGCAATAGCCGGAAGCATTTTTCCGGTAATGAGTCTGATGTAAGAATCGTGATCATATTTATATTCCGGAGGAAAGGTATGGGCACCAAGAAAAGTAGCGGCTATATCAATGCCTGATATTTCCCTGAGGGTTCTGATAACCCTCAGGAGCTTTAGTTCGTCATCAAAAGACAAACCATACCCTGATTTAATTTCAAGTGTTGTAACGCCCTGTCTGATAAATTTACCGATATTAATCAGGGCAGCACTAAGAAGCTCTTCTTCCGTGGCGGCCCGCACAGCCTGCACTGTAGTATTGATACCCCCTCCGGCGGCGGCAATCTGTTCATAAGAAGCACCTTCAAGCTTCATCTTGAATTCATTTATCCTGTTACCGGCAAAAACCAGATGAGTATGACATTCAACAAGCCCCGGGAGGAGTGTTTTACCTGTAAGATCAATCACATTTGAGAAGCCTTCGGTTGAAGGGGGAGTGGGTATTATTTCTTTTATAATGTCATTTTCAATAAGAACAGATGATCCGGTAAGCATATCACAGCCCTCGAAATCATCACCCCTGGCATACAGTTTACCACCTGCGGCACATGTTAGTATGGCATGAGGGTTATAAAGCAGTGCAGTCATTATTTTTTTAGTTTTCTGATTACCAGTATTGAATCAGGTATTATTTGGTGATCAAAAAATCCTATCTGCCTCAGGTGAAATCGAAAGTTCTTTGCTGAAAGAATATCCGGGAAATTGCCGATCTTAATTCTGATTCCTGAATAAGTCTCCTGCAGGTATACAAATCTTAAACCCGTGTAATAGAAAATTTCATTCCTTATGGATTCAATTTTATCGCGTTCTTTTTCTGCAGGGAGGGCAAGACGGAAACCGTTTACTTTAAAGGTGTCTTTTTCTTCGGTACTGAATTCATTCTTAAATCCGTACCAAGCTTCCTCAATCTGAACCGGTTTGGGAGAATTAATATCAACCTTTGTTACCGGAAGAGTAATTCTGTCTTTCTTTAATACTTCTATCAGAGGGTCAGAATTTTTGGGGATTGTATCTGCACCGGCAATAAGATTGTACCGGATTACTGCAGGTTCGGGTGTAATAAATCCGTAAGTTAGAATTATCAGAGCGGTTACGAGAATTATTCCGGGGATTGACTTTTTCATTCAGCAATAAAATCTGTTTTTTGTTTACCAAATTTAGTGAGATTTTTCGATTTGACTAAGCCGGAAACTGAAACTTACTCTTAAAAAGATACCGTGCACGACTCAAAAGCCATGCACGGCATTAAATTTTATTTAAGGAGAATCATTTTGCCGGTAAGTTTTCTGCCTTCATTCTCAACGACATAGAAATAAACTCCGCTGTTCAGATTTGAAGCATTAAATTTAACTTCATATTCTCCGGCTCTCATTCTTTCATTTACAAGAGACCTCACCAGTTCACCTGTTGCACTAAAGACTTTAAGACTGACATCTCCCTCTGCAGGAATGCCAAACCTGATCACTGTTTCAGGATTAAAAGGATTAGGATAATTCTGATTCAGATAAAATCCTTTGGCTGAAATCTCATCTTCATCAACAGATGTAGAGATTTCTTTTCCGAATCTCAGATCATCTATATAATATCTGCCGAAAAACTGCTTGCCGGGAGTATAGGTAAACTGATAGCTGTCAAATGTAAGACTGCCTTCCAAAACTCCGTTGCCAATCCAGTTGCCCACAGGGTCATTTGCCAGATCCCAAAGCACTGATTTCCAGCCGATCCAGTCAATCGTTTTCCATTCACTTACCTCATGTCCCCCGGGGCCATTATCGTTAATGGCAAAACGGAATTTATGGCCATTACCATCGCCGAATATAAAAGTTTCAAGAATGTAAGTGTTATCAAATGCTGCAGAATTGCTGTTATAATATTCACGGATCATCCATTCGGTGGAAAGAGTATCCCATCCGTAACTCATTTCAAAGGATTTTGTTGAGTTAGTCAGATGGTTAAGGAAAATTCCGTTCGAGTAGATATTTACCGAATCTGTAACTATTCCTGTGGTTGTGCCGCTCTGCTGAGGTACCCACCAACTGCCGATACCGGCTTCAAAATTATCAATTGTAGTAAATGTGTTGAGATTTTTATTGACGGTAAACTCAAATGAATAATCTGAGGGAATTGCGTTTCCAAGAATATCTGATACCCCCGCTTTAACAAGCACTTTGTAAGTTTCGCCGAACACAAGGTTGTCTCTGACAAAAAGGTTAACAACAGACTTCTTATTGAAAGGATAATATTTTCCGAAAACGTTGACAGTTGAGTTATCAGATTTCTTAGTTACAAAAAATTTTCCGGAAATCGAAGAGGTAAGAAGCGGCTCATCAAATGAAACATTAATAACAGGTTTTATCAGAACTTTTTCGCCCGGTGCAGGTGATGATGAGGTTATTACAGGTGCGAAAGTATCAAGTACTTTTGTACGGAAATTGAAAGAGTACGGATCTCCACCGACCCCGTTTTTATCACCATCGAACGGATGATTGTAAATATCAGTGGCTCCGCCCTGAATTGTAAAGGTGTAATTTACGGAGAAATTGAGCGCGCCGGTGTTTATTCTCAGCAGTCTGTCGTTATCTGTCCATGAGTAGGTAAGATTTGCCTGAGGGCTGAGAACGATATTGTTTTCCACAGATGTTTTATTCATCGGGCGGCTGAATTTCAGCTGAATAAGATCGGTGCCCGGGTAGATACTGTCATTAACAATCGGAGTATGATTTACAAGAACGGGGGGTACTGTTGAAACAAGACTTACATCAACAAAAGTGAAAAATGTATCACTTATAGCAGCCTGGCCGTTGAAAGGCTCATAACCGGGAGCAGTAACGGTATAGTTATGTGTGCCGGGATTAAGATTCTCTATAAAGTAAAATCCGTTTCTGAGCAGAGTTGAATCACTGGTGAATCTGTAAAATAAAGACTGATAAGTATCGGTAGTATATGATTTACCGTCTATTGTAAAAGTTGCCCCGTTGATAGGGAGTCCTGATTCAGTGTCTTTTATTATACCTGTAATTTTTCTTACAGCAGGACGCTGGGCATTGTGGAATTTAATAATTGACCAGAAGAAAGTCCATGCTTCAAGTCTTTTCCACTCAGCGTTCATATTTTTCGTGTTTTGAGTTGGGTTAGTATGAAAACCGGCTTCACTGAGTTCGGAAGGCATATTTGTATTCCTGTTAACCCAGAGATAAGGACCGGATGAGGTACAGCCGTAAAAGGAGCAATCGCCAATAGATCCGCGGGTTGTGGTTCTCATTCCGCGTGTTAGGGGATCAATCATAAGATCACCCATTCTTTTGCCGCCGTTTGGTACTTTTTCGAGACCGTTTGAGTACTGGCCCCAGAGAAGAAGGGTGGCATTAGCTGTGGAAGATCCTGCGTCACTGTGAATGGAGTGGAACCATGCCGTGCCGATTCCGTTTGCGTAGTCAGTACGCTGTGAGAGCGATACATTCTGAATACTATCAGTACGGGTCATGTAAACAGTATCAATATCGGTCAGATTCAGAAGCATCTGTCTGAGATTAAGCCCCACGGCAAGATTTTTTTCAGCTTCGGAGTAGTTGTAGATGCCCATATTTTCGAAACCGCTGTGTCCGGGATCGAGGCAGATATTCCATCCGCTAAGCCCCGTTACCTGCTGAGCACTGACACTTAGCGGAAGAAGGAGAAGGAGTAAAGCAAGAAGGATATTGGTGATCTTCATTTTAGACCTCCTTCGGGAACTATTGAATAAATTGCGCCGCTGTTAAGTTCTGAGAAAATCAGAGAAGCACCGTCAGGAGCGAATGAGGGATCAATTTCAATTTCCGAGGGAGTATCGGTCACCATAATTTTTCTTGTTCCGTTTGTGTTTGAAACCCAAATTTCTGATGTCAGCAGAGAATGACCGTCATCAGTTGTTTTCATATAGGCAATTAAAGTGCCGTCGTTTGATAAAACGGGACGGTTGCCAACATCAATATATCTGAAAGTATTGTTTCTGATATCCCAGAAGTAAATTCCTCCGCCAAGAACTTCAAAAACAGCTTTTGATTTATCAGAGGTGACTGAAAAATTCAGAATGCTTTTATCGCTGATAAGCGGGTTGCTCAGCAGATTGTTAACTTTTCCTGCTGAAGGCACTGCAATTTTATCAAAATAAGCATAAGGGTGTGAAATCTGAGCTGTGCTTTCGCCCTTCAGATTTACCGTTCTTATCTCTTTTGAAGTTCCGGTCACCACAGAACTTGCATCTGCCCATGAGGGAATAATGTGCGGTCCGTAAGCAAAATCTGTTAACTGCATACTGGTTCCTGATTCTGCATTAAACACAATCACCGCATCTTCTCTGGTGGTTCCGGTGAAGCGGGAACATTTGGTCAGAATCATTTTCGAATCGGCTGACCATGAAAATCCGAACCCTGCTGCTGCATAATCGGTCAGTTCAGATATCCTGCCTGTAGCTTTTTCAAGAAGGTATAACCCGCGGTAGTTATCTTTAGTAAAGGCAATGTATCTGCCGTCAGGTGAGTAGCGGGCATTCAAAAGGTGGGTTTCAGGAATCTGCACAAGCTTTTCTGTTTGTGCTGAAAGCTGAAACGCAAAAAACAAAACTACAAAAAATAATAACTTTTGCATTTCTCTCTTATTTTAATTTAATTATAAAGTGTAACCTTTAAATAACGGAATTTCAGTTTAATATTCAAGTATCCTTAATGCCGGATTTGTAAAGAAAAGCTTAAAATGAAGTTTTAAGAGTTTAAGTATGGGTCAGGAGAAAAATAATAGCTGGCTGCAGATGGAATATGATCTTAAAATTTTGTATTTTTATATGATAAATATTTTTGAATAACGGATGCCGTCTAAAAAAAATCTAAAGATCCTTTTTGTTACTTCCGAGCTTTTTCCCTTCATGAAAACAGGCGGTTTAGCAGACGTCTCCGCATCACTGCCCCAGGAACTCTCAGCCATGGGTCATGAGGTGAGAATTGTTGTACCAAAATACGGTGCCATTGATACCCGCAAAGCTAAAATACATGATGTCGTCAGATTAAAAGACCTCAGAGTTAAGTTAGGTGATAAAGATGTTGTGTTCTCGGTGAAGTCTTCATTTTTACCTTCCCAGAAGGTCAGGGTGCAGATTTACTTCATTGATAACGAAGAGTATTTCGGTAACAGAAAGAGCCTGTATTATGATCCCGTAACAGGTGTGGCATACCGGGATAATGACGAGAGGTTCATTGTTTTTTCAAAATCCATCTTTGAGCTTATAAAGAAACTCGGCTGGATACCTGATATTATTCATTGCAATGACTGGCAGACAGCGCTGGTTCCGTTATATCACAAAGCAATTTACTCTGATGATGAACAGTGCAAAAATTTCAGAACACTGTTTACAGTGCATAATTTTGAATACCAGGGGATATTTGATAAAAGCACCTTTGAAAAGATGGGACTTCCTCAGGATTTTCTGAGTGAAAATTACCTTCTTCATGACGGTAAAATAAACTTCCTGAAAGCAGGACTTTCATCTGCGAATGTCATTAATACGGTAAGTGAAGGATACAGAAGAGAAGTACTTGAAAACAACGCCCTCTCTCTGGGAATGAAAGATTTACTTCAGAATAAAAAAGATAAGTTTTACGGATTAGTTAACGGTATTGACAGTTCTGTCTGGAATCCCGATACCGATAAATATATTGCTAAGAATTATAATTCCAAATCGCTGCTTAATAAACTGATTAATAAAAAGGTTATGATCGAGCGCTTTGGGCTCGTTTATGATCCCGATACACCGGTTATA